>JAHHUJ010000028.1 GCA_020024075.1 Psychrobacter sp. | reverse complement strand
CGTAATGATTCAAGCGTCAGGGGCAGATGACTTAGTGCGTAAAGGCGGTTGGTTTGAGATTTACCGCACCCAAAAGAAATATGATGAAGCTATTAAACTGGCTGAAAGAGCCGCTACCAAAGGTGTTCAATACAAGCTGCTAACCCCTGAAGAGTTAAAAGAATTTGAGCCAAATGTTAATTTTGACCAATTCATCGGCGGTATCCACTGGCAGAACTCTTGGCAGGTCAAAAACCCAAGTCGCTTAGTAAAAACTTATGCCAAAAGCTTCGAAGCCATGCAGGGTGAAATCAAGCAAGCCACTGTCAAAAGTATTGAGCAAATGGAAGACAAAAGCTGGCAAGTTACGACTGAAACCAATGAAGGTGAGACTGCGGTTTATACCAGTACGAATGTGGTTATTGCTGCAGGGCCTTGGTCAACCGAACTAACACGCCCACTGGGTTATAACTTCCCGTTGTTCCCAATGCGCGGTTACCATCAACATTTCAAAGTCAGCGAAGGCAACCGTATCGGCCACAGCTTGTTTGATGCCGAAAAAGGCTATCTGATGGGTCCGATGGAGCAAGGTATTCGCATTACCACAGGTGCTGAAATGACCACCTTGAATGCACCAAAGAACTTCGGTCAGCTTGAAGCGGTATTGAAAATTGCCAAAACCGTATTGCCATTAGAAGAGGCGGTAGAATCAGAAGCATGGTGTGGCTCTAGACCTTGTATGGCTGATATGAAGCCGGTTATTGGTCCAGCACCTAGACATGAAAAATTATGGTTTGCTTTTGGCCATGCGCATCAAGGCTTTACCTTAGGTCCAGCCACAGGACGCTTGGTAGAAGAGATGATCAATGATAAGCCTTTATACATTGATGCTACGCCTTTTAGTGCTGAGAGATTTGGCCGCTAATCTGCCAAATCATTTATCTACCGAGTTGCTAATTTATCAAGCTATTAATTTACCAAGCTGTTAATTTACAACACTTCAGTCAATTGTTAGCCTTATTGAGAACGTACGACCAGCTTTAAGGTTAAATAAAACAGAGAATAACTATGCAAAAGTTACACAGCACTCAGCGCATGAGTAAAATTGTGATTCATAATGATACTATTTACTTATGTGGGCAAGTGGGCAATGCTGAGGATGATATTTCAGCACAAACCTTGACCTGTCTACAAAAGATTGAAGCCTTGCTACAAGAGGTAGGTAGTGATAAGTCTAAAATCCTATCAACCACTGTTTGGCTAAAAGACATGGCAGATTTTGCTGCGATGAATGCGGTATGGGATGAGTGGTTTAGTGATGTGCTTCCCCCTGCTCGTGCTTGCGGTGAAGCTGCATTGGCCCGTCCTGAATTGCTGGTTGAGATGATAGTTATTGCCGCTGTTTAGAATAGACGATAACGATTTGTGAGAATCAAGGTAGTAAAGAAGGCAGCCCTAGGGTTGCCTTCTTTATGGTTGTCAATAAATGCTAATAGCGTTATCACTAATCTGAAGACCTTAGCCACTATATCTCTATTGAGTAGGGGCTTGTTCCTGTTAAGTAGAGGCTCATTCAGTAGAGGGTCATTCAGTAGAGGATTGTTCTGTGGCTAGATGCTCAGTAGCAGGCTGCGCTGAGTCTGACTTTTGGTCGGCAGTCCGAGGGATAATTTCGATAGGCAAGGTCAAACCACGTGCAAACTCATGAGCAATCACATAGTTGTGTTTACTAGGCTCGACATTGGGTGTGGTATAAATTATCAGCTTCGCTTCACTTTCAGAGAATTTATGTGACAGGTAACTGTCTCCTAACTGATCGAGAATTTTTTCAAGAGGTTCATTACTGGCCATGCCAACGGTTAAGGTATGCTGAGCTTGCTTTGGGGTAATGTTTGAAAATTTGGCTTGTGATTTTACCGATTCACCTTCTAATTCAAAAGGATATTTAAAGGTGTCAGGGGCAACAGGCTTTTGTCCTGAATCGATACGGCTCCAGTCAATAGATAAGGGCTGGTTGCGAGTAGAGACTTGCCCACTAGCTTCTGCTGCTTTAGTAGCATCGGGCAAATCAGTCTCAGCTTCGGATAGGGCCACTGACTCTGAGGAGTGTATGGCTTCAGGCTGAGGATTGGCGTTACTATCCACCTGCTCATTACAGCCAGCGAGTAATATTGTAGAAGCGATTGCCAGAGGTAATGCTAGGGCAGGTAATGGCTTTTTTAGCAGCTGCAGAGTGGACATTGCTTGGGTTTGCCTTTTTTGGATTTGCATAGGAGTCTCTATTGTCTATTGTAAATCATTGGCCAATTCGACCAGTTTTATAAATTCAGCTCGGCTATTGGTTTTGTCTAAAGGGCTATTTAGCCCAGATTTGGCCAATTGTGCTACTTGCTCGTAAGTTAAGTCATTGACGTACTTACTGCCAGTTAGAAGTTGTCCATAGCCTGCGACTGCCATTGCAAAGTTAGTGTCGGCCGATGCTCTAGTGACTTTGTTAGCAATTGGGAATGACAGTAGCTTGGAGCTAGTTGCATTAGGAGCTTTGTAGCGAATCTTTAAATAGCCAAGCTCGCTGTTATTGTTATTGGTCAATGCTGTCTTTTGATAGCGACTGGCATCAAGTAGTCCTTTTTGACCTACTGGGGTCACCTCAAATAGAGCCACCACAGATTTACCAGCTCCGAGCTCTCCAGCATCAACCTTATCGTTATTAAAGTCCTCTTTGGCTAATACTCGGTTTTCATAGCCAATCAAGCGCCATTCAGAGACAGCGGCTGGATTAAATTCAAGTTGAATTTTAACGTCTTTTGCCACGGTATTAAAGGTCGAGGACATCTCATCAATTAATACTTTTTTGGCTTCTGAAAGGTTATCTATGTAGCTGTAGTTACCATTGCCGTTATCCGCCACTTGCTCCATCATATGGTCATTATAATTGCCTTGACCAAAGCCTAAGGTGGATAAAGAGATGCCTTTATCACGATTGTTGCGGATGATATCTAACATATCCTCCACATTAGAGACCCCAACATTAAAGTCGCCATCGGTGAGCATTAAGATGCGGTTAATGCCGTTTTTCTTGAAGTTTGCTTCGGCTTGTTGATAGGCCAGTTTAATCGCTGCCTCACCATTGGTTGAACCATTGGCAGATAAGTTATCTATGGCGTTGAGAATTTTTTGAGTCTGATTACCAGCTGTAGGAGGTAGCACCACTTCAGTATTGCCAGCATAAGTGACTAGGGTGATGGTATCTTGTGCGCGCAGCTGTTTAGCCAGTATTTTAAGGCTAGATTTCGCTAGTTGCAGTTTATCACTGCTATTCATTGAACCAGATACATCCACCAAAAAGACTAGGTTTGCAGCAGGCTGGTTTTGGTTATTAGTAACGACATCCTCTGCCTTGATGCCGACCTTAACTATACGATTGGTCGGATGCCAAGGTGATTTGACCACCTCTGTGCTGACTAAGAAGGGTGAGCCGCTTTGTTTAGTAGCTTTGTTAAAGTCATAATTAAAATAGTTAATCAACTCTTCTACCCTGACGGCATCAGTCGGGGGTAGGCTGCCATTATTCAAAAAGCGGCGAACATTGGCATAACTGCCGGTATCGGTATCAATGCTCAAAGTAGCAAAAGCTTGTTCGTGGGTGGCATGGACAGCGTTGCGTTCTATCTCAGCATAGTTTTCAGAATTAGAGACAGAGGTTCCAATTGATGGCATAGAGGATGGGTATTGAATATTGGCTGGAGCTGCCATTTTGCTATAAGCCCTATCGGGTTCAACCAAGATTACCGGTGCGGCCTCAACAATGGGAGAATGAATGCTTGTCTTGCTAGGCTCATCGCTATTGGTCATATCTTGCTGTGTGTTACATCCGCTGAGTACAGACAAGGTTAAGGCTGTTAATGAGGTTAGCAGTAAAGGTCGCTTAAATAATGAAAATGAGGTCATAGTCAATCCTTGTCTATTTTAATGAAATAGGTGTTTTTGTTATTAATCTAGAGGTCATAAAAAAGCTTAAGGTAAATCTCTGTAACGCTTAAAACTAAGTGCTTTTATGCTCCCATTATCCTTCAAATAAGGTAGAGGGAGTTGCAATAAACCCATAAATATCTGGCTCTGCTTACAATCGTAATATGATTTTAATTAAATTACGAGATAAACTAACAGCATTAATTAAATAAATACTAAATTTTTATCGTAATTGGCTTACTGTGACAGTTTTTTAGCTGTAGTTTTAGTTATTGCTTTATAAGCAGCTATTATTCACAAATTGTGAGACAGTAAGTTAAATTATGAATAAATAAGGAGATTTTATGGCAGGTGGTAGTCTATTAATGCTACTCGATGATATTAGTGTGCTTATGGATGACGTGTCAGTCATGACCAAAGTCGCTGCTCAAAAAACAGCAGGGGTACTGGGGGATGATCTGGCATTGAACGCCGAGCAGGTAAGTGGGGTTAAGCCCAGTCGTGAGTTACCTGTGGTTTGGGCTGTGGCGAAAGGATCATTTGTTAATAAGCTTATTTTAGTACCAGCAGCATTATTGATCAGTTATTTTATACCTTGGCTCATTACCCCTCTACTTATGCTTGGGGGATTGTTCTTGTCCTTTGAAGGTGCGGAGAAGGTCGTTCATAAGTTCTGGCCAAAACTGTTACCTCATGATGAAGAGCAGGAAGCACGATTTGCTGCCAATGCAGATGATACGGTAGATCTGGTAGAGATGGAGAAGGAAAAGGTAAAAGGGGCTATTCGGACGGATTTTATTTTATCGGCTGAAATTGTAGTCATTAGTTTGGGTACTATGGTTGGTGCTAATCTATTGGACAAATCCATTGCGCTTTCGATAATTGCTATTGCGGTAACCATAGGTATTTATGGGTTGGTTGGCGCTATTGTTAAGATTGACGACCTTGGCTTGCATATGATGCAAAAGCAAGGTGCTAGTAATGCGACCCAAAAAATTGGTCAGTTGTTATTATCTGCAGCTCCTAAATTAATGAAGGTGCTCACCATCGTAGGTACTATTGCTATGTTCTTAGTAGGCGGTGGTATCATTGTGCATGGGATAAATAGCTTGGAACATGCTGTAGAAGATCTTGCTGATTTAACAGGTGTATTTGAAGGGCTATCCGCTAACTTGTTAAATGGAGCTATCGGCTTGGTTATTGGCTTGGTGATTTTACTTATTGTGACGTTAATCAAAAAGGGACGTTCTGCCGCCCATTAAGCTGATTTTATAGCTAAGCTAACTGTATACCATTTACTAAACTCTACTAAATACCATTTACTAAATATCATTTACTAAATACAGAGCTATCAATAAAATGCAGACATAAAAAAGGCCACTTATTAATAAGTGGCCTTTTTTTGTATCTTAAAGTTTACTAGACAGTATTAGCTGTCATTACTGTTGTCAGACTTATTGTCAGATTGAGTCTGCTTTTTTGGCTCTTCTTTGGCCTTACGACTGCGAGCCTTGGGCACTTTAGGCGACGTCAGATTTAACAGACCAGTCTGGGGCAGAAGCTGCTCAGAGATGTTTTCAATCATGCTCTTATAAGTCTCGATGCTGGTCTTATTTGAAGCAGCAGCTGAGCTGTCTTGAGTGTCAGACTTTGCTTCTTGCAACACCTCAGAGCTCTCCTCACCAACCTCATCCGCTTGTGGTTCATTAACCAAAGCTGTGGCCGGCTGCTCTAATCCCTGAGCGACTTGCTGTTCAGGGGTGCCAGTAGTCAACTTTTGAGCTGCAGATATTAACTGATCCGAAGGCTGATTCATGGCTTTTAAGAAAGCTGCCTCTGTCTGACCAGACTGAATAATATCTAGGCCTTCTTGTCCTAGCACTTGGTTAATAAAGCCGCCAACACTCAACTTTAGTAGGCTTGACATGGATGCTTCAGCAGTCGAGTTATCAGGCTCCTTTACGGTTTCTGCTACTGTTTTAGCTGTTGCAGTTGGCTCCTGCTCTGCTTGTGTAGAAGCAGATTCAGGATTAGCTTCAGCTGTTGTAGTAGATTCTGCCTCTACCTCAGGAGCGCTATCGGCTTCCGGTGCAGTGTAGTCAGGGTGTTGACCACGAGGATCATTCGATGCTCTAGCACCAATAGGGCTTGGCTCCACCTCTGTCTTGCCTTGCTCTACATTATGAGCAGCCACAGCAGAGGTCATCTGGGCAAAGCGCTCTAAATAGCTAGGAGACAATGACTGATAGCCATAGTTCACAAAGCTAAAGGCTTGTGCTGGATTAGAGCTACTTTTCTTAGCTGACTTACGTTTAGCAGCGGGCTTAGAATGACTGCCTGAGGTTTCTTTGTGCGCATTGAGGGCAGCTAAGAAACAGGTAATAACCCCATCTTTGGCCAGACGCATACTGGGCTGTGCCAGATGAGTATGAATAAACTGACCGACGGTACCCGTAATGGTAGCTGCTGGTGTCGCTTGAGGCTGCTCAGTGTCAGCTACTTCGCTTTGCTTCATTAGAGAAGCTTTGATTAAGCGAGGGTCGTTGCTGGCTTGACCAAACTTCTGTGCTGCCACATAACGATCTGCAAACAATTCGCTTGTGTCAAAACTTAAGCTACCGTTATCGCTTTTAGTCTCATTTTCTTGAGCGAGTTTCGCTGCAGCTGGTTTGGCTTTTTGTTTAGCTTTTTCTGCCTTCTCTTTTGCAGGTGCTTCAGTGGTTTTCTCAGCTTTAGGAGCTACAGTATTGTGCTGTTTGGCTTCAGTTTTGGCTGCTTTGTCAGTCTTTTCTGACTTAGCAGGCTTTTGCTCTTCAGCTTTGGTCTGCTGCTCTTCAGCTTTGGACTGATGTGATTCAGCCTTATCAGATTTTTCGTTATCTGACTTAGCTTTGACCGCTTTTTCTACATTTTTTTCTGCAGCAGCAGGTTTGGGCTGTGCTTTGGCAGCAGCTTTCTCGTCCGATTTAGCAGAGGCTGTAGATTCCGCTTGATCTGATTTATCAGACTTGGCTTCATTGGCTTGATCAGCTTTTGTATCGTCCAATGAGATATGAACTACTTCTGGTTTCTTCAGCGTTATTTCAGCTTCCGTCACTCTTAAGTTCACTTCATTAGGATCTACTTGACGCTCATTTTGTGCACGGGCGCTGTTTTTATCAGAGCCTTTGTTTTTGTCTTCTTGCTTAGCACGGTGATCTTGGTTGCTGTTAGAAGACTTGCTGTGCGGCTGCTTGGTCTCACCACGCTCAATTGGGCCACGTGATTCGCGTTTGCTATTAGGCTCACGTTTTGGCAGCTCTTTAGCGCTAGTGTCACTGTGTTGACTCGAGGCAGCTGTCTGAGCCTCCGATTTGTCTGTGTGTTGAGTCGATTTTTTGTCGTCTTTTTCAGGTTGGCGACGACGGCTTTCTGACTTAGCTCGTTTATCGTATTTGTTACGGCTTCTATTGTTGCGTGAACGACGGCGCTCTTTGTCATTACTACTTTCGCTGCTGCTGTCCTCTTTACTTTCTGTCTCAGTTTGCACCGCTGGCTCAGTTACCACAGCGGCAGATTTAGGGGCAGCAGCAACAGGGGCTGTGCTCACTTGACCAAAAGCGCCACGGCTTTGAGCACCGGTATTAACGATGGCTTCAATGGCTTGAGCCGCATCAGCACTGCTCACAGTGGCTGACATTTGTGCTTGTGGGGTTGGTGCAAATAGGTTGGATAACCAAGCCACAGCAGCAGGTTTGGCCTGTTCTACTTGGGCTTGTTTTTGAGTTACTGGCGCTTGCGCAGGGGCAGCTTCTGACTCAGTTGCAGTAGGCTTGCTTGCTTTTTTGGTTTGATCTGAGCTGGGCTGGCGTGGCTGACGAGTAGGCTGCTGCTCAGGACGTTCTGCTTCAGCAGTTTGCCAATCTACTTCATAACCTAAGTTGCTAGACTCTTGTTGCTGAGTATCGGTCACACGCTCATAGCTTGCTGGAGCAAAGCCATGATGGTTAAAGTGAAGATTGAAGTTAGGCGACTCAAGGTGTGCATGGGGCAAAATAGTGATACGGGTACCACTGTCTTGCTCTAGGTACACTAAGCTTTCGCGCTTTTCATTTAATAAAAATGCAGCGATATCGGTCGGTACTTCTGCTTGTACCTCACCATGACGCTCTTTTAGTGCCGTCTGCTCAATTTGGCGCATAATTGATAGAGACAAGGAGCGCAGGTCACGAATCATGCCATTACCGTGACAGCGAGGGCAGATATAACCCGTTGATTCTTCAAGTGATGGACGTAGGCGCTGACGGCTCATTTCCATCAAGCCAAAGCGTGAAATCTCACCAAATTGCACACGCGCACGGTCATATTTAGTGGCTTCAACCAAGCGTTTTTCAACATCTTTTTGATGCTTGCTATCGTTCATATCAATGAAGTCGATAACAATTAGGCCACCCATATCACGCAGGCGTAATTGACGCGCAATCTCATCGGCTGCTTCTAAGTTAGTATTGTAGGCAGTCTCGGCAACATCGGCACCTTTGGTAGATTTGGCGGAGTTAATATCGATAGCGACTAAGGCTTCTGTTTGGTCAATAACGATTGAGCCACCAGAAGGTAGGCGCACTTCACGCTGATAAGCGGTCTCAATTTGGCGCTCAACATTGAAGCTTGAGAACATAGGCTCAAAGTCAGTATATTTACGCAGCTTGTCAATTTGGGTCGGCATAACTGCTTTTATAAAGGTTTCAGCTTCAATGAAAGCCTCTTCATTATCAATCCAAATCTCAGCGATATCATCACGTAGATAGTCGCGCACAGCACGAGTCACCACCCCAGCTTCTTGATGCACTAGGCGAGGGGAGGCGTATTTTTTGTTTTGATCTTGGATGGCGTTCCAGATGTTCAGCAGATGGTTTAGATCGTGCTGTAAGTCTTCTTGAGTTTTACCAATACCAGCAGTACGAACGATAACGCTCATGCCTTTTGGTAGGTCTAAGTTGCCCAGCATACGCTTCATATCTTCGCGTAATTTGCCTGAGATTTGACGTGAGATACCGCCGCCTTTAGGGTTGTTTGGCATTAATACTAAATAGCGGCCGGCCAAAGACACATAAGTCGATAGGGCAGCGCCTTTATTACCGCGCTCTTCTTTTTCGACTTGAACGATAAGCTCATCACCTTCTTTGATTAGCTTACGGATATTCTCTTCGCGAGGGTTACCTGATAGGTATTCACTGGCTATTTCGCGTACTGGCAAGAAGCCTTGACGCTTTGAGCCATACTCAACAAAGACCGCTTCTAAAGAAGGCTCGACGCGGGTAACGTGACCTTTATAGATGTTGGCTTTTTTTTGTTCGCGGGTGCGGTTTTCAAGATCGAAGTCATAAAGATGGTTGCCTTTACATAAAGCAACACGAACTTCTTCGTTGTGAGTGGCGTTAATAAGTATGCGTTTCATTGCTGTGTCCTAGTTAGGTCATGACACACAATGGCTGATACTTAGAAGATAAGCTTGAGCATGAAGAGAGCTAAAATATAAGCCTTCTTTTTCAATAACGCATTTTTCTGATAAGACAGTAAAACGGACGCTATTTTATGAGTAAGCAGACCAAGGATAAGAGCTTGTAAGCAAACTTTGTTTAGGTGTTATTTATTTAAGCATTTGGTAGCTAGCAGTCAGTTTTAGCCTCCTGCTGTCATTAAGTTGGCAGCTTGTGATTAGCTTTCAAGATATATAAAGCTAAAGGGCTCTTGAAAGACACAATCCTTACTTGATGTCGGTCATCAGTATTGGCTGCTTTTTTTAGCTTCAGTTAACTAAAAACTGTCTTACTACGTTAATGCTTAAGGTTGAAAATAGTCATAATTAAGGCGTTTCGAGCTGAACTATTTAATGCTAATAAGGAGAGGTGTAAGGTCATCCTTATGTCATGCTGGTATGACTTACTAACTTGTATTGTCATTAGTAAAAGGTCAGTGACCAAAAAGATCGTCTGTCTTAATTATATAAACTTAATCAATTAAATTTAAAAATCCTAAAGTTTTATCTCATTATCAATTTAGAGCTCAATTCGACGGGGCGTACTTGGCAAATAACGGCTTTTTCATTATGACAAAAAGAAAAAAATATTACGTGTTTCATTACAGTTATTTGACCGTCAATTGGCAGAATTTGGTCTTAAATATTCATGCTTATTACCAGAGATACTAAGGGGTAGCTTAGATTTATGCTGGGTAAGTTGTAAGTTTACACAGCTTGACTAGTGGCTACGTTAGGGCACTGGGCTTTCAATAATTAGCAGCGGCTTTTGGCCAAAGCTATTATGTTTCTAAGATATTAGAACCTTGTGTACATGTTAAATTTACATGGGGGTGTGGTGCCAAGTCGGCAAAAGGAAGTTGTAAGCTCCCAAACCACCTACCCAAAATTATTGTTTATAAAAATAACGTTGTGGGCTGACTTTATATTCTCTACAGAATACTTAACAAGATGCTTATTGCTATACAGGTATGCTGTTGCAAATATAGATCAAATAATGGTGTCATCGAATAAAATTACAATAGGGCCATAAAAATAGGCGTTTATTCATAACAATACACGAGACACAAAGTCAACGTGTTAGACTATACCAAATCTTTTGCCAAACACCTAACAAAATATGTCAAAATCAAATCGAAATTCTGAGAAAACTGCAAATCAAATGAACCATAAAAGCCCAAAAATAGAGCAAGACCTAGAGGGTCTAATGGCCAGTGTTGGCGTTGAACCTACTCAAGTTAGACGTCATTCCACCAAGGCTCGACCACAAAGTGCTGATGAAGATATCAAAGACTTTGGCCAAGTGAATCACCTAGAAGTGACTCGCAATCAACATGGTCAAAGGGTAGATAACTTCTTATTGGCGCGTCTAAAAGGCATGCCACGAGCTCATATTTACAAAATGATTCGCTCCGATGAAGTGCGTATCAATAATAAGCGCTGCAAGCCTTATGACAATCTTGAGCGGGGTGATGTGGTTCGTATTGCCCCTGTGAGGCTAGCTACTCGTGAAAAACCAGTCATCAGTAAAGACTTCGCCACAAGCTTACTTGAGCGTGTGGTCTATGAGGATGAAGGACTCATTGTGCTTAATAAGCCTTCAGGTATGGCGGTACATGGTGGCAGTGGGTTAGATTTCGGTGTTATTGAAGCCATGCGCGAGGCGACTCATAAAAAGTACTTAGAGTTGGTGCATCGCATTGATAAAGATACCTCAGGCTTGCTGATGATTGCCAAAAAGCGTTCGACACTAAAAGCCTTACAAGAGCGTCTGCGCGAGAAGACCATCCAGAAGCATTATCTATGTATAGTCAAAGGGCAGCCGGCATTAAATGATATTAGTATCGAGGCGCCTTTATTGCGTTACACTCTTGCTAGTGGTGAGCGCCGAGTGAAAGTAGATAAGGGCAATCCGGATGCCAAACCTAGTCAAACAAGCTGTAAAGTATTGGCTCGTTTTGACATCAATGGTGAGCCTGTTAGCTTGATTGAAGCCATGCCGCATACGGGACGTACCCATCAAATTCGAGTTCATTTGGCTTATTTAGGTTATCCTATTTTAGGAGACGATAAGTATCATATTAATGATAAATCTGCTGTGCGCCGCTTGTGTTTGCATGCTTGGAAATTAGATGTACCTGACTATGAGGTGATTAAAGCACCGCTACCTGAGGATATGCAGTCGCTATTGCCTGCAGATTTTAAGTTAGATCAAGCCTGAGTCTGGCTGTTGAAGGATTGGGATATTATGAGTGAAGTTGCCGCTAATGCTAAGCATGACTTAAAGCAAAAGTCGCTGATTATTTTTGATTGGGACGGCACCTTAATGGATTCGATAGGCTTGATTGTAAAGTCTATGCACGTTGCTGGCGAGGCTAATGGGTTTTATACCACGGATGAAGAGGTGAAATCTATCATTGGCTTAAGCCTTATCCGCGGGATACAAATTTTGTATCCACAGGCCACTACAGAGCAGCACTTAGCGATTCAGCAAAGCTATGCCGATTATTATATTCACAGCAGCACTTTGCCAGATCAGCCACATTCGCAGTTTTTCTCTGGTATCGAGGCCATGTTGCAGCAGCTTAGGTCACAAGATAAGCTGCTAGCGGTAGCGACCGGTAAAAAGCGGGCAGGGCTTGATCGGGTCATGGATTATTCACAAAGCCGTCACTATTTTGTCAGTAGCCGCTGTGCCGATGAGTCTGGCTCTAAGCCAAATCCACAGATGTTACAAGATATCCTGCAAGAGACAGGGCATCAGGTGGGCGATGCAGTCTTTATCGGGGACAGTATCCATGACATACAAATGGCAAACCAATTAAATATGACTTCTATTGCTGTAAATTATGGAGCAGCTAACGCCCAAGTACTTGCCGCAGAGTATCCGACCTATCAGGTGGATAGCCCCTCGCAGTTAATCGAGTTGTTAACAGCGGGCTAAGCTTTATTCAAATTCAATTTATTTGTAGGGAGCTGAGCTTTGCTACGGCTCCCGATTTATTTTTTTAACGAACTTTTATGTGGTTTTAATGAACCTTTATAACATACCTTTATAACACACTTTTATAATAGGCCGAACCGCTTCGGTATAACTGATTTAGCTTTGCTGACTTGCTATGACTCACTCCAATTTTAAAAATAAACTTCAAGCCTATATTCATTTGACCCGCTTTGATAAGCCTGTGGGCATTGAGCTACTGTTATGGCCCACGCTTTGGGCAGTTTTCTTAGCTGCTTTTGGCGATGCGTTAATTAAAGCTCCTGCTAAGGTAACCGCATTGCCAAGTGTGTTGCCCTCTTGGTCGGTACTGCTAATTTTTGGGTTGGGGGCGATATTGATGCGGGCAGCAGGCTGTGCCATCAATGATTTTGCAGATAGAAAGGTGGATGGTTCAGTCAGCCGCACTAAAGGACGGCCGCTAGCTGAGGGCAGACTGTCAGCCAAAGAGGCGATGGGTGCGTTTTTGGTTCTGTCTCTTATTAGTGCTAGCTTGTTATTTTGGCTACCAATAGAGGTCTTTTACTGGTCCATAGGGGCGGTAATACTGGCGTTTATTTATCCCTTTATGAAGCGATTTACCCATTTGCCCCAGGTATTCTTAGCCGCTGCATTTGGCTGGGCCATTCCTATGGCTTATGTTGCGGTACAAGGCTATCCAGATATCTGGTGCTGGCTACTGTTTATTGCTTATATGTGCTGGACGGTGGCTTACGACACTCAATACGCTATGGCTGATCGTGAGGATGACCTAAAAATTGGGGTTAAATCCACAGCGATATTGTTTGGGCGCTATGATGTACTAATTATCTCTTTGCTACAGACGGCGTTTTTATTGCTGATGGGTGTGGTTTTTTATCATTATTTCTCAGACACAAGCCTAGGCTTAATTCCTGTTTATGCCTTGGGATTGGTCGCCATTTTATTTGCTCAGCAAAATAGAGCCTGTGCTACGCGCGTGCCTATGGCTTGTTTTAAAGCCTTTTTGGCCAATGTCTGGGTAGGGCGCTATGTATTTTTAGTGGTGGCTTTGAGCAGTTTTTGGATAGAGTTTAACGGCCTAACTTAACTTTTTTATTTATGAGATACGCGCATGGCGAAACCTTCTAAAACCACGCCTTCTAAGACCGCTTTAGACAACCAAACCTCACTGGAAGCAAAGCAGAGGTTTGAACAGAATCTGCTAAAAGAGGGGCTTACTCGGCAACAAGTGATCGAAATGGAACGCAGCTTGGCCAAATTCGCTAATGCCATGGACTCTTTGGTGCGTATTCCTTTTACCAAGCAAGGGGTGGGGGCAGATGCCGCTTTATCTACGTTGCCTATTGCCGGTGATGTGGCAGGACTGCTCTTGACCAGCTATGCCTTTATGTTAGGGAGAAGGCTTGGGGTGCCTGCCAAGAAGCTAACGCCTGCGGTTAGACTGGCCTTAATTGACTTGGTCATAGGCGTGGTGCCGGTTGCAGGCCCAGTTATGGATATCTTTTTGCGGCCCAGTCGCAGGACTTTGGAGATTGTGCGAGAGCATATGCAACTAGAATATGGGATAGAAGAGACTGCCCATATTGACCGTCCTTTTATGCATCAATCTCTACAAAAAAAGCAGCAACAGTCAAAGTTTTGGCGAAACCCAGTAGTATCTTGGCTTTATTTGCATATGCCCGATATTTTAGGCCTTATTGTATTGGTTTTATTGGCGCTAGCAATCTGGACGTTAGGGGTTTGGTTTATCGGCTTATTTACCACCAATACCTAACTGAGGCTCCTCAGTTTTAGCCCCTGATTTTTAATAAATAGACGTTGATACTGTATGTTTTAATACTGTGAGTTTTAATACTGTGAGTTTTAAGGTTGCATACTTTCATACTGGGCTTCAGCCACTTGGTTACTGTATATAAGCTTTGATTACTGT
>JAHHUJ010000279.1 GCA_020024075.1 Psychrobacter sp. | reverse complement strand
TTATTGGGCGATGCCAACCAGCTGGCAGCAGTAGATGCAGGGGCAGTGCTGGCTGACTTATGTCGTATCGATGTGCTACAACCGATTCACGCACAGTTGACTGAAAGTCGCCGCTTCCATGCAGACTCTGGTATTGGTAAATTGGCTACGGAGATTAATAAAAGTCCAGCCGATATGAGTCAAGTGTGGCAGTTGTTAAATAATGATGAAGCGTTACAGTTTCAGACGGTAAATATTCAAAATAGTAGTGACTCTGAAAATAGGCAAGCTGAGAAAGCAGACGACATAGGAGTTCCTAATCTACAATTAGAAAATAGCCTAAGCAATAAAAAAATACTTTACCAATTATCACAAAATTACACCTCATATTTATCCCAAATACACTCTTTATTACTAAATCCAATCGCAAAATCAGTACCAAACGAAGTCAGTAACACTATTTCAGAGCTTATGAGCGAATTTAATAAGTTTCGAATCTTAACTGCAGGACACAATGGGGAGTGGGGTGATCATAATATCAATGAGTATCTGACTCACTGGCATATGGCTGAGTTAAAGTTGCCTTTAGGTAAGAGCCCTTGGTTTCATGGTAGACCAGTCATGGTATTACAGAATAATTATGAGCTGGGTCTATTTAACGGAGATATTGGTATTTGCTTGCAGACACAGCAAAAAGGCGAGGGCAGCCGCTTAGAGGTGTTCTTTGAAAATAAAACGCAAGGTATTGCGGTAAATCTGCTTAATGATGAGCTTATTGCCACCGCTTATGCGATGACTATTCACAAATCGCAAGGCTCGGAGTTTGATCATGTCGCCATTACTTTTGATAACCGAAACAGTCGACTGCTTAGCAAAGAGCTGATTTATACTGCGGTAACCCGTGCTAAGCAAAAAGTAACTATTTATAGTACCAAGCAGGCGTTACAAAAAGCAGTGCAAACCCCAACCCAACGTTATACAGGTCTAGCGTTACAGTTTGAGCAACAGTAGGGCATTGGCAAAGTAGCCCCTTATTGTCACATACAAAATGTCACACACAAAATTTTGACCACAAAAAAGCACCTAGCGATGAGGTGCTTTTTTGAATGAAGAGACTATTTCTTAATAAACTACTATTTAGGAATCTTGTCTTCTTTGATGGCGTAGATGCCCGGAAGGTGACGTAAGTAACCATGAAAATCCATGCCACAGCCGTAAACATAACGATCATCAACATCTAGACCTACGAAGTCTACTTTGAAGTCCTCTACTTTACGGTCATGTACTTTGTTTAACAACACACAGCAGTTAATAGATTTTGGGTTCTCTTGCTTTAGTTCTTCTACGATGGCTTTTAAAGTAATGCCTTCATCAAAGATATCATCAACCAAAAGAACATGCTCCCCAGCAATATCCACATCTGGCTTGAACTTCCACAATAGCTCATTAGTGCCCTCATTATCACGATAACGAGAGGCGTGGATGTAATGCATACGATGGTAGAAAGTAAGATGAGTTAATAATTGACCCGCTGGGATCAAACCACCATTCATAACAACCATAACAATAGGGTTTAGACCAGCATAATGCAGGTTTAGCTGGGCCGCCAAACGCTCATATGCTGCGGCAACTTCAATGCTGCTAATTAAACATTCTGAATTTCGTAAGGTTTGTTCAATTTCTTTATTGCTAATTTGGCTCATAGTCGGTGTACACGCAGTAGTAAAAGGGTCTATTTTAACAGGATTGGCTAGTTTCGGCCAACCTTGTTGTTTAATTTGTACCAATACGCAATAAAATCAAGGACTTATTTTTTAATAATGAAGGGGCGATAGAAGCCTACCAACCGGTTTAATGACTCAATGGGTAA
>JAHHUJ010000278.1 GCA_020024075.1 Psychrobacter sp. | reverse complement strand
TTATGGAGCTGCACCAACAGCAAGTGCCGATAGTTGGGGTTAATTACAAAGATGAGCTTGATAAGGCTCATGAGTACCTCGCAAACGGCGGTGATCCCTATGTATTTAGCTTCAGAGACTTTGATGGTAGCTTTGCTATTGATTTAGGCTTAACTGGTGCCCCTGAAAGCTTTATCGTTGATACTCAAGGTAATATTCGTCAGCATATCGTCGGTGAAATTAGTGCTGCCAACTGGCAGTCTAGAATTAAGCCTTGTATGGATTTATTGACGGAGCTGGGCCAAAAGCAGGCGGCGCTAGATACTCCAGAGAGCACGAAGCAGATTGCTGAGGTGTGTAAATGATTGCAATAAAGGCGAACCCAATGTCAGCCATAATCAAGCGTCTTAGTATTTTATTTAAAGTGTTGGCTTTGGTGCTTAGCTTAGGCTCAGTAAGCAGCTTATCACACGCTGCTATCGAGGTATTTGAGTTTGATAACCCGAGACAAGAAGCACAGTACCAAGCTTTGATTGAAGAGTTTCGTTGTCCAAAGTGTCAAAACCAAAACTTAGCAGGCTCAGACTCTATTATCTCTCAAGACCTAAAACGCAAAACTTATGAAATGGTTATGGCAGGGCAGTCAGATGCTCAGATACGCGAGTATATGTATGAGCGTTATGGAGACTTTATCAGTTATAAGCCGCCGGTACGCCCTTCTACTTGGATTCTATGGTACTTTCCGCCTGTAATTTTATTATTGTTAATAGCGGGCTGGTTAATGCGCACTAAAGCCAATAATAAAAAACAGGTCAGTAGCGTACAAAGTGGGGCCCAAGATATCGACTTAGATAATGTAGGGTCAGATTTAAGTGATGCAGAAGCTCAAAAGCTAAAGGCATTACTCAAAGAGCATAGTAATGATAATGTTGGCGATAACTTAGGTGATAAGAAATAATTAATCGCTAACAATTGTTTATTCAAGACTAAAGTTTATCCAAGACTAAAGTTAAGCAGGGCAGTTTTGCTGTCACCACCAATGCGGTTTATATCTCAACTTGTAAGGAGTTAAATCATGCCAACGTTAGTGATTTTTGTCGCGCTGGCAATTTTATTGGCAATCATATTAGCGATTATCGTGCTTATGCCATGGCTGCGGGTGGATAAATCTGCTCAAAACGATCAGCTAATAGCGCTTAATGTTGAGGTATTTAAAGAGCGACTGGAAGAGTTAAAAGCTGACTTTAATGCCGGGGCAATGACAGAGTCTGAGTTTAAGACTCAGAAGACAGAGCTTGAGCGTCAGCTATTATTAGCCAGTGATGATAAAAATAGTGTGGTGTTAAGTGAAGGTCTCAAAGAAGAGAGATTTAACAGTGAAGAGCTATTAAAGGCAAAGCGTGAGCAACAGTTTACTCGCAGTACTAAAGCGCGCTTAACGCTGCTACTGTGCGTGCCTATCTTAATGATATTAGGCTACTTCCTAGCAGGAGATAGGTCTCCAGTAGTCAACTTATGGCAAGCACAAGATAAAGTGGGTCAAGTGGCTGATGATCTATTGACTGGCAAAATTGATGCGCCGCCAGAATGGGCTATTGAGGATTCGGTGGGCTTAATGGGCGCTATCCAGACCAATGTCCATCATCACGCTCACGATCCTATGCGCTGGATGCGATTGGCAGATATCTTACTGGCTTTTGAGGCCAACCAGCAAGCTATGGAGGCACAGGCTCGAGCTTACCGCTTAGCACCTGAGGATGAAACCATTGCTGTTAGCTATGCTCAAACGAATTTTTTCACTAGCGGAGGTATGTTAGATACCAGTAGCCGCAAAGCGTTAGAAGGCGTACTACAAAAAAATCCGCAGCATCAAGGGGCCCAAATGTTGATGGCAATGGGAGAGGCTCGTGCAGGTAACTATGAGCAAGCCCAAGCTTGGGTAGAAAGATTAAAAGCGGGCATTATGGCTAGAGACGGTGATCACAGCGAGGCTTTAAGCAGCTTAGATGAGCTGAGCCGTAATATTGCCCAGCAGCAG
>JAHHUJ010000277.1 GCA_020024075.1 Psychrobacter sp. | reverse complement strand
GTGCTTATAAGTGAAATATAAAGCTAACCATAAAGGCCACTCTTCTATTTAGCCACACCTCTGCTAATTGCCTTGTCTAATAGATTGCGATGATAGACAAAAGTTTCAAGTCATGTTCTCAAATTAATTGCTAAATTGCTAAGTTTTTTACAAAAAATTAAGCTTTATTATTTTATAAAGCCAAAAAAAGACGCTGAGTGACCCCTTTGTAAGTCATTTTAACCGCTGTTTTTCATTCTATCGCTTTTGATGATAGTGATATATAGTAACAAAGTCTTAAGGCAATATAGTACTTTTAGGTTGAAGTTTGACTTAAAGTCCCCGACTTAATAACTATATAACATAACTATCTATTACTTAATAACTATCTGCTATAAGGGATAAATCCAATCTACTATAAGAGACAAATACAGCCCTAAGGGGCAGTGCTGCTGTTACTTCAACTTTGTCTCTTATGCTACCAACAGCATATTTAATTTCGATGAAAAAAAGTCTATTGTTAATAAAAAAGCAGACTAAATCAGGGTAATAGGCCTTAAGCCCTTATGCTTTATCAAAGATAGTCCACAATTTAAATTCATTACTATTTACTATGGATATAAACACTAACATGAGTACTTTGCAAAGTATCACCAGCCCATCATCTTTACACAATGCCGCCCATTCACACTCTGGTGTTGTTGATTACCATTTAGATTTTAGCCGTTTTAGACAGCATTTGGTCGATGTGACCTTGAGCTTTACTGCTGAACAGGATGCGCCAGCCTTGTGGTTGCCGGCGTGGATACCAGGCAGTTATTTGATGCGTGAATTCGCTCGCAATATTACGGCAGTGCATTATCAGCATGCCGATCAGGATGACAGATCTATAGATGACAGCTCTATAAAAGATAGCTATAGAGCAGGTAAGCTGAGCAAGAACGAGTGGCAACTTACTGAGGCTAAAGCGGGGGATAAGCTACAGGTCACTTATGAAGTTTATTGCTACGACTTGTCAGTGCGAACTGCTTATGTGGATCAGACCCGTCTTTATGGTAACTTCACTTCGCTAGCTTTGGCTGTTGAGGGATTAGAGCATAGCCCTGTGTCAGTGACTTTGAGCGTGCCTCAAGATTTTTATGAGCTTAATAATCTTAATAGCCTTAATAACCTTGATAACCTTAATAATACCGATAAAACAGTCAAAACAGTCAAAACAGTCAAAATAGCGTGTGGCTTGAAGCCCACTTATATCCATAGTGATAACACCCACTATTATCACTTGCAAGCTGAGAATTATCACGAGCTGATTGATTATCCGTTTGAGATTGCCCCGCAGGATGAGTTTGACTTTATTGTTCAGGACGATAAGCACAACACCATTGCGCACCGCTTCTATATCTCGGGTAAGCACAGTGCCAATTTGGGCAGATTACAGCAGGATGTGCAGCAAATTTGCCAAACCTTTGTCAGCTGGCTAGGCGATGCGCCTTTTGGGGGCAAAGATTATGAGGGTTACACCTTTATGACCTATGCCAGTGGTAATGACTATGGCGGGCTTGAACACATCAACTCAACCAGTCTGGTCACCCCTCGTAGTGATCTACCCACAGCGGCAGAAGCTGAGGAGCCTAGTGATAGCTACCAACGCTTCTTGGGATTGTGTAGCCATGAATATTTTCATTCATGGTGGGTAAAAACAGTCCGCCCTGATGTGATGATGAATGTTGATTTGCGCAAAGAGGCGTATACACCACTACTTTGGGTGTTTGAGGGCTTCACCTCTTATATTGATGACTTTATGTTACAAGCGTCAGGCGTGGTCAGCGCTGACAGCTATCTGAAACTGTTACAAGCTCAGATTAATCGTTATACCCAGACTCACGGCCGTTATTTACAAAGCGTGGCTGAATCAAGTTATGACGCTTGGATTAAGTTATATCGCGCCGATGAAAATACCGGTAATGCCGGCATCAGTTATTACAATAAAGGTGCTTTAGTGGCCTTATGTTTGGATTTGACCTTGATGCAGCATAGCGATGGCAAATACCGTTTATTTGATGTGGTTAAGGCTTTCTATCAATTGGCCAAAGAGCAGGGCGAAGCCGGTAATCGTATCCGTGTCGGTATGGATAATGATAACTTAGAAGCGGTTATTAGCCAGTTTATGGACAAAGCAGCTTGGCAAGACTTCAAAGCGAAATATGTCGATGGGGTAGAGGAGCTGCCTATTAATGAGCTGCTTGAGGCCAATGGCATTAGTCTTCAAATAGATGAAAAA
>JAHHUJ010000276.1 GCA_020024075.1 Psychrobacter sp. | reverse complement strand
AAATATAACTACTAAAGGTAAAACATGGAGCGAGCATGGGGTCAAACGTTCACAGGTGGCTGCTATGCATGCCTTTATCGCAGACAGCTTTCCAGTGATTCATGAGTGGATAGAGAAGCAGATTGATTATGCTACCGAGCAGGGCTGGTTGATTGATGCGTAGCTAGATTTTTTGAGCAATTTGCTGTCTATTTTTGATTATAAGGCTTGAGTATAAGGCGGCTAAAGTGGCTTTATTTTCATATTTATTTTTATTGGTTCTTAGCAGTTATTTACAGTGATAGACAATACGTTTTCTGAAGTAATTGGCAGATACTTCTGCTATTTTTTGAAGAACTGTTTTATAGTATAAGTGAGCTAAATTATAAATTAATGATATAAACAAATAGGCTACTATGACTGTAAGTAATCCGATCAATGATAAAACAAAATTAATAGCTAAGCCTGACCTAGACTTTAGCGCTGCCATAAAGAAACTGGCTATTGCAGTAGTGGTCATTGGTGTATGCGGTGTTGTACAAAATGTTCAGGCCGCTGCTCCCATTAGTAATGGCAATAAGCTGGTTGATGATGCTCGAAAACAAATCGGAGTAACCGTAGGTTATGATCCCTCTTATCAAGGGCTGGACTTCCCTCGTGGTGATGTGGATCAATCGACAGGGGTTTGTACTGATGTAGTGATACGCGCCTATCGCTTGCAGAATATTGATCTACAACAGCTGGTTAACTACGATATGAAAAAGAACTGGTCTGCCTATCCAAAGCTATGGGGACTAAAGTCCACAGATAGCAATATTGATCATAGACGAGTACCTAATCTAGAAGTATTCTTTGAGCGAAATGGCCAGTCATTATCCGTTACAGATAAAGCCAGTTTTAACGCGGGAGATATCGTCAGTTGGCGACTACCGGGTAATAATCTACCGCACATTGGTATAGTCTCAGACAAAAGCACAGCCGACGGTACGCCCCTGATTATTCACAATATTGGGCAAGGGACTAGGGAGGAGAATGTGCTATTTCGTTTCCCAATAAAAGGCCATTATCGCTATTAGCCCTTACCAAACGATTTCTATCGAGAGTGATGAGTTTTAGATGGAAAAGCCACAACTTAGCTAGCAGCCACACCCAAAAGCTGACCCATCTGCACCACAGAGCCATGTTCCATATCTTGTGACCACTCAACGCCGGCAGATTTTGGCATAACCACAATAGCGGTTGAGCCTAAATAAAAACGGCCTAACTCATCGCCTTTGCTAAGACTGATATTATGCTCAAGGGTCTGAATTTGCTCACTGCGCTCAATTTTGCCAGTGGCGACGGTTTCGATACCAGCCACAATCATCGCACCAACCAATACTACGGCAGCACGGCCATACTGTGTTTCAAAGATACAGACCAGACGCTCATTACGGGCAAATAAATCTGGGACATTTTGGGCAGTGACATTATTCACTGAGAATAAAGTCCCAGGCACATAGCGGGTCTCAACCAAGGTGCCATCAAACGGCATGTGGACTCTATGATAGTTGCTTGGGGCTAAGTACACCGTGGCAAAGCTGCCACCCTCATAATAGTTGCCGTCTTGGTTATTGGTATCAGCCAGAAGATGGCTAACTGCATAATCACGACCTTTGGCTTGTAATATTTGGCCTTGCTGGATATAACCGATTTGTGAAATCATACCGTCGGCTGGTGAAACGATACCTTGCTCAGTGCTGTCGATAGGACGAGCCTCTTCGGCTAATTCTCGAGTAAAAAAGTCGTTAAAGCTGTTGAAATCTGCTAAATCTTGTCTGGCATACTCATCTAAGGTAATACCGTAAGCTTTAGCAAAGGTGGTTACAAAGGCTTTTTTTACAATAGGGTTTTGGCTGGCAGCTAGACGACCTGCAACTTCACTAATTGTTTGTTGAGGAACCAAGTGCTGGGCTGCGGTAAATAGACCCTCACGAGTGAGTAGGCGCTGAGCTTGTTGTTTTAATGAGTTTTTCATTGTATTTTTCATAGGGGAGTGTCATCAAAAGCTGTAAAAATAAAAGATAAAAATTGCAGATTTAAAAATAACTAAAATAAATGTTAATAGGTAGCTAGTTTATCATAAACCGTATGCAACAACGTTAATAGCAAGAGCATAGTATTAAGATATTAGTGTGAAGCAGGCAATGAGGTATTAGTATGAAAGCCCTAATTCAGAGAGTAAGTGCCGCTAGCGTGATCGTTGATGGTCAAACTGTGGGTGAAATTGAGCAGGGTATCTT
>JAHHUJ010000275.1 GCA_020024075.1 Psychrobacter sp. | reverse complement strand
GGGCAGTTACTGGCCGATTTTCCCACTGCAGGGACTGGTTTCAGAGAACTTTGATCAATTAACTCCTTTGGCCAAAATAAAAGATTATTTTTGGCATCTGGCATTACCACTGATGGCAAGTACTATTGGCGGCTTTGCGGCACTTACTTATTTAACCAAATTTAGTTTTATTGAAGAGTTGTCGAAGCAGTATGTGCTGACTGCACGGGCCAAAGGTTTAACCAACCGCCAAGTGCTGTATGGTCATGTCTTTAGAAATGCGATGCTCATTGTTATTGCAGGTATCCCTGCTGCCATTGTCAGTATATTCTTTACTGGCAACTTTTTAATAGAGATTATATTTAAGCTTGATGGCTTAGGCTTACTTGGCTTTGAGGCCATTGTACAGCGAGACTATCCAGTGATATTTGGCACCTTATTTATCTTCACCTTGGTAGGTCTATTATTGCAGCTTATTAGTGACATAAGCTACCATCTTATTGACCCACGTATTGACTTCGAGGGGCGCTAAGATGAGTAAAGATAAGCCTTTGCTTAATCCAATATGGCAGGCAAGATTTAACCGCTTTACACAAAATAGACTAGGCGTCATCGCTCTACTGTTATTTTGTATCATCTTCTTGGTGTGTATGGGTGCCAATTTCATCGCTAATGACAAGCCTCTATTGGTTAAATATGAGGATAACCTATACTTCCCAGTAGTTAAGGCTTACCCAGAAACAACGTTTGGCGGGGTATTTGAGACAGAAGCGGATTATAAAGACCCGGCAGTAAAGCAGCTGATTGAACAAAAAGGCTTTATGATAATGCCGCTTATTGAGTTTGCGGATCAGACTGCCAGTGTTGAGCTAGAGCAGCCATATCCTGCACCGCCTAATGCTAATAACTGGTTAGGAACTGATGATACCGGTAGGGACGTGTTGGCTCGTATTCTCTATGGAATGCGCATCTCTTTAATATTTGGCTTGGCGTTAACCTTAGCTGGGTCATTGATAGGAATTATAGTCGGTGCGGTGCAAGGCTATTATGGCGGATGGCCGGATTTGATTGGTCAGCGCTTTATGGAGGTATGGGCGGGGTTACCTCAGCTGTTTATGATTATTATTTTGGTCAGCTTATTTAACCCCAGTGTTTGGGTATTGTTTGGCTTAATGCTGTTGTTTGGCTGGATGAGCTTGGTAGGCTTAGTTCGTGCAGAGTTTTTAAGAGCTCGAAATTTTGATTATGTGAGGGCCGCGCGCAATTTAGGCGCCTCTGATAGCCAAATTATGCTGCGCCATATTCTTCCTAATGCTTTGGCTTCAAGTTTGTCTCAGTTGCCTTTTATCTTAACCGCCAATATTGTGGCTTTAACTTCACTGGACTTCTTGGGCTATGGATTACCACCCGGCTCACCCTCTTTAGGGGAGCTGATGAATCAAGGTAAAGATAATCTAGATGCCCCTTGGCTGGCCTTATCTGCCTTTTTTAGCTTAACTCTTGTGTTGTCATTATTGATATTCGTTGGAGAAGCGTTAAGAGATGCCTTTGACCCAAGACGCTAGTGGTTAGTCATAGACTTTGGGCAGAACTATGTCTCGTCCTAAAATGACAAGAAAGGTTCTTATTAAATATAAGAACCTTTTTTTGTAGGTGAGACTGGGGCGTGATAAAAAGCTTACTGACAACGGAAGCTGATATTATACTCATAGTCGTCATCACGTGATAAGTCAGGTTTACCTGTTCCTAATACTGCGCCTGCGATAGAGCCTACTTGATCAATCATGCGCCCTGTTTTTTGGTCAAACACGCCATTATATTTTAGCTCATCTTTGACAATGATTGCCTGACGCATACCGCAAGTTTTTTTGGCACTGGCCAAAGCGTTCTCTTGAGCTTGTACTTTGGTTTCACCAATACCTGTGGTTTCAAAAATAGAGTTTTCACGCTGAATGACAGGGGCAGTGGGGGTAGACTGACAAGCGCTTAAGCCAATGACAGCTGAAGCAAGGAAGCCTAGGGTAGTAAGTTTTGTCATTTTTTGCCAAGCTAATGTGGTCATAAGGTGCCTCAGAGTAAAAAGGAAATATAAGTAAAAAGATATCAGTAAAAAAGAAAGCTAAATACAGTGTCCTCAATTAGGACTATCAAATAATATGCAATAGAATTGTCATGCTAGTATATGAGAGTATACTTTCGCAATTATTGAGCATTTATTGTTTGGTCTAGAGCTTATTGCTTCTATATTACAACTGCAATCATAGCAGGTTGTATGGACTGAATACA
>JAHHUJ010000274.1 GCA_020024075.1 Psychrobacter sp. | reverse complement strand
GCTACATAGCATCGAGCATCAAACCCTGCAGAGTCTATTGTCTGGCATCACTATTAGCGTAGCTTGCGATGTAACCAGCCCGCTTTGTGGGCCTACCGGTGCCAGTCATGTCTTTAGCCCGCAAAAAGGGGCAACTGTAGATGAGGTGCTCGCTCTTGATAAAGCACTGGCTCACTTTGCTACTGTGACCCATACTCATATTAGCAGTGACGACTGTAGCCATATTAAGGGTGCCGGTGCGGCAGGTGGATTAGGCTTCGCATTAATGGCCTATTGCCAAGCTGAATTAAAGTCAGGATTTGATACTATTGCCGAGATGGTAGAGCTAGACAAACACTTAGCCAAAGCTGACTTAATTATTACCGGTGAAGGTAAGCTTGATGCTCAGACGGCTATGGGTAAGGTTGCCAGCGGTGTGGCATTACGTGCTAAATCTATTAATCCAGAGCTGCCTGTCATTGCAATATGTGGTAGCGTAGACTATCAGCATACTACCATTGATCCCCTGCTAAAAATGGCTCAAGCAGTACAGCAGCTATCCCCTCAAGACTCCCCTTTTGATGCGGTATTTGCCAGTATTCATAAGTTAGACAGCATGCAGTCTATATTAAAAAATGCCTATCCTAATGTGAGATATACCGCCTACCAAGTGGCATCTACTCTCTCATTAGGACGGCAGTTATTCTATACAAAATTTCATGTAAAATGATTGGCACTTATTATCATTCAGTCTAAAACGTATTGTTTGATATCAAAAATAGTTAATATAAAAAATCATGTAGTATCTAAATAGTTCAGTATCAAACAATAGCTTAGCTAATTAATTCATTGATTTAACCCGTTAAACGGCGGGTAATCAAACGTTTAACCGGTGGCAATCTATTACTGACATGTAAGATACCATCTCGCACCAAGCGAGCAGGAGGTTTGTCATTAGTAAATAGCTTAACAATCGCATTAGTACCATGATAAATAACACGGGTGTCTTTTTGATGGCGTAAGTTATATTCTCTTAATAGACGATCACTACTTATATCACGGCCTAGATAATACGATCTTTTGATTAGTTTGCTCAATATATGCTGGCTTTGTAATCCAAGATTAAACCCTTGAGCAGTGACTGGGTGCATGCCACAAGCAGCATCACCAATCAAAGCACAGCGCTTAGTGTAGAAGCGATGTGCGTGCACCCCTGCTAAAGGATACTCAACCACTTCACTCACCAGAGTCATCTTGCCAAATCGGTTATTAAGTTGTCGGCGAATATGTTCTGCAAGTTCAACCTCTGTCATATCACGAAGCTGCTGCGCCTTGCGACTATCGATTGTCACCACACAGTTAGTCACATGATCACTTAGCGGTAATAATGCCAATGTTGAGCCGTATAAGAAGCATTCCATAGCAGTGTGGTCATTTGCCAACTCATGCTCTAAACGAAACACCATCACAGTGCGCCCAAAGTCAAATGTATCACTTGCTATGCCCATTTGACGACGTATGGTTGAAAAACGACTGTCTGCGGCTACTAGCAGTTTGGCAGTTAAAGTTTCACCGTTATCTAGGACGACCGTTGCTTTTTTGCTATCACTATAAGCTGTTTGTACTTTATGATTTAATTTCCAAGTGATATTTGGCTGATTGGCTACGCTGTCATAAGCGGCTCGGCGAATGTTGTAATTTGAAACAAAAAAACCCAAAGTATCAATGGCTTGCTTCTTACTATTTTGTTTAGGTGTTGGAAAGTGTAAGGCATAGTCAAAGCCACCATTAACAACCTTAGCCTGCCTTAAGGGATAGATTTCATCATCAGCAAATAATTGCCAAACTCCTATATCTTGTAATATCTTTTTTGAGGGGTGAGTTAAGGCTATTTCCCGACCATCAAAAGGTGGGGCAGCCAATTCATCTAAAGAATGGGGATCTATAACGGTAATCTTTAAATTAGTTCCAGCAAGACTACGGCAAAAACACAGCCCTGCAGGACCTGCACCAACGACAATAACATCACTATGTTGCGTCATAACCACCTCTTTTAAGGTCAGTGTTAGGAATCTTATTGTAACAACTTTAATAATGAAAAGACATCATAGATAAGAATAAGTCTCATCTTCAGTTGGTTATCTCTTTTCGATATGGCCTATACCAAATCTAAAGATTAACCAATCTACAAAAGCTAGTATCAATATGACAAATAGTAAGCTTAATGAGTTTGACAGTACTAGGGTGTCTTGAAGTTATTTCAAAGTGTTTTTATAGAAGAGATATCACTTATGAGCGCCACCTGAACTATACCCAGTACGGCCATTACTAC
>JAHHUJ010000273.1 GCA_020024075.1 Psychrobacter sp. | reverse complement strand
AACGGGCCCAATCTGCTCTGCCTAATGCCAATATTGAAGGAGCAGTCATTACAGTACCCGCTTATTTTGATGAAGCTCAGCGCCAAGCGACTAAAGATGCCGCTAAACTTGCAGGGCTTAATGTGCTTAGACTATTAAATGAGCCTACAGCTGCAGCGGTAGCCTACGGTCTAGACCGTGACAAAGATGACTCTGAAAAACAAGAGCACATCTACCTAATCTATGATTTGGGCGGTGGTACCTTTGATGTATCGCTATTAAAGATGACTGAAGGTGTCTTTGAAGTACTGGCTACGGGTGGTAATAGTGCTTTAGGCGGCGATGATATGGATCGCCAAATTATGGGCTGGCTACTCAAACAAGCAGGATTAAACCCAAAACAGTTAACCGCTCAGCAGCGTACTCATATTGCCCGGCAAGCAGAAGCTTATAAGCAAGCACTGACGCATGAAGACAGTATCTGTGTGACCTTAGATGTGGCCGGTACTCAGTGGCAAGGAGTGTTAACCGCACAAGATTTGGTACAAATTGTAGAGCCTATTACCCGCCGTACGTTGTCAACGTGCGAGCAAGTCATGCGTGATGCCAATATCGATACCTCACAGCTTGATGAGGTCATCATGGTGGGCGGCTCTACTCGTATGCCGGTAGTGCAAGATGCTGTCGAGCAATTCTTTAATAAAAAACCGCTGTCTCATCTAAATCCTGACGAAGTAGTGGCATTAGGCGCCGCACAAGTCGCTGAACAACTCATCAAAAAAGATAAATCCAATAATGTATTACTGCTTGATGTCACCCCACTATCGTTAGGCCTAGAAACTATGGGCGGCTTGGTAGAGGTGGTTATTCCCCGTAATACGCCAATTCCAGTGGCCAAAAAACAAACCTTTACCACCTATCAAGATGGCCAAACTGGCATGATCATCCATGTGGTACAAGGTGAGCGAGATACCGTTGAAAACTGCCGCTCATTGGGTCGTTTTGAGCTATATGGTATTCCCCCTATGAAAGCAGGCTTAGCACGTATCGAGGTCACTTTTGACATTGATGCCAATGGTCAGCTATCTGTCAGTGCTGTTGAAGCTACCTCTGGAGTTAAGAGTGATATTAAGATTACCCCATCGTATGGTTTGAGCGATGAACAGCAAGAGCAGCTACTGCGTGCAGGCTTTGAAAATGCTGCTCAAGATAAACTGGCTCGCAGTTTAATTGAAGCTAAGGTTGAAGCTGAACGTGAAGTATTGGCTTTACAGTCGGCTTTACAAGAATTCAACTCACTATTAAGCGAAGAAGAAATTGATAATCTGCAACAAGCCATGCAAAAGTTAACTGCAGCGCTTCAGCAAGATATTACTTCTGAAGATCCAGCAGTGCTACAAGCCATAAAAGCAGAGATAGAAAACAAACAAGCCCAGTTAAAGCCATTAAGTGATGCTTTTGCGGCTCGCATTATGGACCAAAGTGTACAGCAGTCTCTCGCTGGTACCAGCACCGATACTTGGTCTGAATAAGACACTGGCTTAGCTAGTTAATAATTAGATTGATCCACTCTTTAACATATAAAATGCAAATTAGCACATAAATTGCAAATTAACATATAAAGTGCAAAACAGATTTTACTAATAACTAAAAGTTGGAATTTTTTATGCCTAAGATTACATTACTGCCCCATCATGAAATATGCCCAGAAGGTGCTGAAGTTGAATTAGAAAGCGGCCAAAACTTATGTAAAGGGCTCTTAGAAAAAGGCTTCAAAATTGAACATGCTTGTGAGATGTCTAAAGCCTGTACTACCTGCCACGTAATTGTCCGTAAAGGCTTTAATAGTCTTGATGAGATGGATGATGTTGAAGCTGACCTATTAGATAGAGCTTGGGGATTAGAGCCGGACTCACGCCTGTCTTGTCAGGTTCAGGTTGAAGACGCAGACCTAGTGGTTGAGATTCCCAAGTATACCCTGAACCATGCCAGTGAAAACCACTAATTGCCAATTCTGTATCTGGCAAATTCTGCATTTAGCCAATTCTGTATTTAAATAATTAGATAAAAAAAGACACCTTGCTAGGTGTCTTTTTTATGGCAGATAGATTATTGCATTTGCCAATCAAAAGGCATTTGATTATGACCACGTAATGCCATCATAAGCGTCTGCTGCATAGCCAAGTAAACCTCTTGAGTATAAGGTACTGCTGGTGTTCCCCATACTGGATTTGGCCAAGCTAAGTCATTTTGATAGCGGACAATATGATGGAAATGTAGCTGCGGTACCTGATTGCCTAAGGCGGCTACATTCATCTTATCAGCATTGAACGTCTTAGCCATTTGAC
>JAHHUJ010000272.1 GCA_020024075.1 Psychrobacter sp. | reverse complement strand
GCAACTCTTTTTCAGCACCATCCTCTCCACCTCGAACACCAAGTCTTGGCTCCTCTTTATCTTCTGAACGATACCAAAACCAATATGCATTTTTAGTATTATTAAAATCTGTATAAATCGCCCACTGATAACGGCTTTCTAAAATACAAACAATATCCTGTACTTTTTTACCTAAAGGTATATCCATAGTTTCATCCACATTCATTAAAGATTCGAATGCATCTACCTTCTCAGGATATAGCTCCATCAAACAAGCGATCAGCACTTCTTGAGCCTCAAAGCTTAAGTACTGGCAATGTGTGAGCAACTCATCCCAAGTACCTAATTCATATGCTGTCGATGCTAAAAACTGCAGTAATATACCAAGCTCTGATACAGCTGTTTCATTCTTCTGTTGCTGTGCCTCATTAATTGTGACCACTTGCTGAAAGTGTTGCACTGCACGTCTCAAATACCCTTTTAATAAAATAAGTTTATTTACGTCACTTTTTTCTTCTAATACAGTGGCTAAGGCTTTCTCTCTAGTACTTAACCACTGATCAACGATACAAGGATGATTAATAAGATAAGGCGCCATACCCAAGCCTGTTGCATTCCCAATGCCTAGATAGCGTTGTAACAAAGGATGCAGACTTACCGCTTTATCTCCACCTCTAATATTTGCTAAGAATTCCACCCAATCCAAGCTGAATTGACGCAATAAATAGACTGCACACATCTGGGCACTAAATGACTGACCGAAGTCGATGTTTTTTTCTAATGACTTAAAGTCCTGAATACCAAATTTTCCGTTACCGTAAACTGCCGTGGTTCGTAGAATATAACCTACTCGTGCTAATACCTTAGGAGAAGGCTGCTTGCCACTCGCAAGACTCTCGACAATATGCTCAAATACACGCATACTTTTATTCGCTCTAGCCAGCACAATAACTTTGTTTGAGTTTCTACCTGCCTCTTGCAAGGGAACATTCGCGCGTAGCTGTTGTAGCAAGCCATCAGGAACTTCGCCTAACACCAAACAAAATGTCACATCCCATCGTTCTGCAATCACCCGGTCGTTCCGATCTTCGTCTGTAATCTGATCACAAAATACAACCAAATGATAGATGCTATTATTAGTAGTTAAGCGATAGACAGCATGACCATAGCCCTCATCTGATAAACACCAGATTTGCTTGCACAGTTGCCATTGTTCTCGGCTTATCTTTCTTAGCAAAGTTCTAACAAAACTAATTCTAGTTTGCTGCATTGCTCCTAGCCTATCAGGGTTCATAACATCACTAGGGTCACGCAAGCTCAAAGGTTTGATGTCATATAGCAGACCACACCGGTTGTCACTATTATTAATAGTTACGCTCATATCCTTATCATCCCTAATAATACTGATCAAAAAAATACAGCTTTTCCTTTATGGCTGTTTTTCCTTATTAATAATCTTTGGCTCTAAGCTTCCAGCTACCACATTCGTTTCAACGGCAGTTTGCACTATAGGCTGTCCTGTTAATAAGCGATTGGGGCGATACAAATCTTGATCTTTTGCCATTTGTTTCGCAATTTGCGGACCATTCCATAGTGAGGGCAACATAATGAATGACACAGGTACTGCAGTTATTACGATAAATGACTGTAATGCTGTCACACCTCCTGACCCAATGGAAATTAAAACAATGGCCGTAATACCCATCATTATTCCCCAGAAAGTGCGTATTAAAGCATTAGGTTCACGCTCTCCACTAATGACCACACTTATGGTATAAGTCATAGAATCACCAGTAGTAATTATAAAAATTGTGGTTAAAATCAAAAACAATATTGAGATTAATGTTGGGAAAGGAAGTTGCTGGGTGATAGCTAACAACGCTCCAGGGAAGTTAAAACCTTCAAAGGCTGCACTGACACTCCCTGGATTGGCAATTTCAAAAGCTAGACCTGTTCCACCTACGATGGTGAACCAAAAACAAGTTACTAAAGGAGCAACAATGCATATCGTAGTTATCAACTGACGAATAGTGCGACCACGTGAAATACGGGCAATAAAGATTGCCATCATAGGGCCATAACCTAAAAACCAGCCCCAGAAAAACACCGTCCACCAACTTAGCCAACCCTCATCACCACGAAAAGTAGCCATAGGGATAAAATCATTAATCATGTTCCCCATACCTTGGATATAACCGTTAACAATAAAGTTACTAGGACCAAACACCAAGATAAATAACATCAAACCCGAGGCTAAAACCACATTTAGGCGGCTAAGAAATTGCATACCTCGACTTAAACCACTAATGGCTGATAGGGTGTACAAAACTATAGCAAGCATGATGATAATCA
>JAHHUJ010000271.1 GCA_020024075.1 Psychrobacter sp. | reverse complement strand
GCCCAGACCTACTAGAGAGACGCCCAGATAAAACCAATCCAGCTGGGTGTGCTCTGTGGTCAACCAAAAACCAGAGCTTAGCGCAATCACGCCGAATATGAACCAGGCAATAATCCATTGTATGGCCCATTTTCCAGTGAGGTTATCGAGTAGTTTGATTCGCATATTAGTCCTTAATGTGAAAGGTTAGCAACCAAGTTTGGGCAAGATCTGTATGGCTTTTATAACCTAGATAGATAGCCTACCAGCTTTAAGGGTAGCCTATTTATTTATCATAAGTCTATTTATTCACAAGTCTATTTGTTAAAAACATGCTGGTCAATATAAGCGATAGCCTCTTGATAGCGCTGGAAGTAATCTGGGCTAGTAATTCTATGCGTTTCGATATTATGACGCTCAAATAGGGCGGTTAATCTATTTTCAAAACGTTCACGAGCATTGTAGTTGCCCAAAGAGCGCATACCATCGTCTACCCAAGGCGTATTGTTGGATAAAAATAGGGTGTGGTCAAAGCGGAACTCTTCAATGCAGGCGGTGACGAAGGGGTGAGCACGTCCCTCGTACTCTTCACAAAAAGCTTGGGTGGTGACAAAATCAGTGTCCACAAGAGTAATAGGGGCTTGGGCTTGGTATAAAGTCTCACGCATGGCTTGAGCATGGTCTAAAGCTATGGGGCCATAATCACTATATTGAAGCCCTTCTTCTGTGCCACCAAGGTCAGTGCCGACATACAGTCTGCCCATCTCTAACACCAAATCAGCCCCATAATAGTTGGCAAGTTTATGGGCCAAAGTGGTTTTCCCTGAGCTTTCACCACCGACAATAGCCACAGTACGGGTATAATTGCCACGGGCTTCAGGATGGATAATATCCCAATTCTCGATCGGGTTGTAGTGAATGGCTGTACTGTCAAATTCAGGGTGCAGTGGCGTGGTAGTGACATCAATACTTAAGGCTGAAGTCACGGCAGGCTTCGATAAGGCGTGCCCTTCAGTGACTAACAAAACATTGTCTTCTTCAATAGCGAACTTGTCTTCAATGTAGTTAATCTTAGCGTTATAGGCATCAATATTGATGGCAATATCTTCGATACTGTCATGGACTGGGAAGGAGAAATCATCACAAATATGGATTTTGATAAAAGGTAAGTCACTACATGCCATTTGCAACCAACGCGCTTTGTCTTGTAGCGTTACTGGAAACTTAGGGTTGGGGTTGGGATGCTGGGTAATGACAATGTGTAATACCTCAACGATTGATGAAGCATGCAAAATGCTACGAATATGTCCTAAATGAAGCGGCTCAAAGTGGCCAATCATCAGTCCTGATTTTTGCATAATAAAATCCTTAGCTATGTAACTTTAATGGTTTAACTTTAAGGGTTGAAAAAGTTATGTAAACAGTTATTTAAGTGGTTTCATTTCGATAGTTAGTCGATAATTAGTTGATAGTTGGTTTCGATAATTTGCCAGTTAGTTGCGATAAATAGGTTGGTGCGGACTTGTTATGTTTTATCCATAAATAGCCATTATACCTCGAAGTGCTCAGGTGGATTGCACGGGGTATACAGAGCAAAGCTAGATCACAATAAATGTTGTTAAAATAATAAGTTACACTTATTCACACTGCGAGATTGTTCCCCGCTTTTAGCAAGGGTTTTAGTATAAAGTTACAAAGGCAGTGTAAAGTATAAACAGCATTATTGTTAATCAGCGCTATAATAATCTAAGTTAGATTCATTAGGGTATATATAAGCCCAACTGTAACAAACTTATAGAATAGCACAGCCAACCCCTGTTTTTTTTGTTGACTTGTTGCTTCTTATGTTTAGTGGTTCTTAGGCAGTTTGTTACCGTATCATTTTAGAAAGGAGAAAGCTGTAATGGCAAAATTAAAAAAATTACATCGTTCAAGTAACCATCGCATGATTGCTGGGGTTATGGGCGGAGTAGCTGAGTACCTTGGTTGGTCGCCTAATTTGACCCGTATTTTATTTGTCATTATCTCTAGTGCTAGTGCCGCCGTTCCCGGTATTCTGATTTACTTAATCCTGTGGCTCATTATGCCAAAAGCCACTGCAGAGTCTTATGCTTAAGTACCTTGGTTTAAGTACCTTGGCTTAAGTACGGAGACATGAGTACAGAGGCTACTGGCTAGTGATTACAGACCGTTAAAAACAAACAAATGATGGATTAAAATTTTGACAAATATTATTCAGGATATTGACCAATGCGTAATATCCTGAAACATTACTATAACCCCATATATTATAAAAAAATATACAATAAGAAATTGAAAAAGCAGTTTGTCTTTATCTCATAAATTGACCCTTTATGAGTGGCCGTTCTGTATAA
>JAHHUJ010000270.1 GCA_020024075.1 Psychrobacter sp. | reverse complement strand
ACATTATTCCAAATGCGTTGATACAACGGCCAGTTCTCTACTTCCTCTAACGTCACCTCCACCGAGTCAGCAATATAATCGTGCTGGCGCTGTACAATCTGCTCGGTGAGCTGCTTATCATAAAAGATGACGTTATTTTCATAGTTCAAATCAAAGCTTCTTAAGTCAAGGTTCGTCGAGCCAATCAAGCTCACTTGACCATCCACAGTTAAAGTCTTGGCGTGAAGCAGCCCCGGTTTGTATTCATATATTTTTACCCCTGCATCAAGCAAGGTATAGTAGCTACTATGACTGGTGGCTGCCACAATCCACGAATCATTGTGTTTGGGGAATATCATGGTGACATCAACACCGCGATGCGCAGTCGCACAAATCATATTAATAAGCGTGAAGTCAGGCACAAAGTAGGGAGTTGAAATAATCAGGCTGTGCTTAGCCTGACTCATTAAGATGCTTAGGAACTGAGGCGTGGTACCTTGACGCTGGCTTGGACCATCAGCGAATACTTGAGCGACGATGCCATTTTTCTGCTGTTGTGCCTGTGGTGTATCGCTGCTGGCTTGATGGGTTAATTCGGTGCTATTTGATTCCGTGATAAAGGGAAAGGTATCAAATGGCGTATTAGGATTCTCCATCAGCCAGTCTTTGGCAAATAGCATTTGGTTTTGGGCAGCGACTGGGCCCTCTACTCTCACCATGATATCTACCCAAGGTGCATACTTTGGCTTCACTCGAAACTCAGGATCTGCACTGTTACGGCTACCGACATAAGTGATTGCCCCATCAATAACGGTGATTTTTCTGTGATTTCGCAGGTCAATGCGACTGAACATCATCACCTTAATTATATTGTTAATCGGTAGCGCCACACTGACCTCTACCCCTGAGTCTTTCATCCGCTGCCAAAGCTCAGACCTTAATAGCCTGCGTGACCCCATACCATCCACCATGGCTCGGCACTGGACCCCTCGCTTTGCCGCTCTCATCAATGCTTCTGCTATGGCCGTACCCATACCATCTTCAAGCCAAATATAATACATCACGTGAATGTGATCCGTCGCTGCATCGAAGTCAGCAATCATACGCTGCTCAGTTTCGCTCGCATCTGCCATCAATTCAGCATGGTTGCCTAGCGTGGTGTGAAACCCTGTCATCGCAGAAGAATAAGCAAATGCAGCCTGATACTGAGGGTCAACCGCTTGTGGTAGGTTCTGTTTATTCCCATAGGCATGAGGGAAGCTTTGGTGCAAATCCTCATTGGTTTTTTGGTTTTGATAATCGAAGTTTAGACCTAAGTGAACTTCACCAAACATCCAATATACAACGACACCAGCATAAGGCAGGATAAACAGTATGACTATCCATGCCAGCCGTGCCGGTGCGGTTAAATTACTACGGGAAAGAACTCTAAGTGAGATAGCTAACCAAATTAGAAAATGTAGAGTTACTAATACGTCTAAAAACATAAGTTATGCCAAGGGTTTATGGATTCAATAAATTTTGTAATAAGTTTTATAATAAGGAGGACAAGGTTTACTAGGATAGTGGTTTTTAAGCTAATTGTCTTTAAGCTAATTGTCTTTAAGCTAATTGTCGCTAAGCTAATTGTCGCTAAGCTAATAGCCTCTAAGATAGAAGATAGCAGTCACTGAGTATAACCTAGCTTTTTTTATATTCAGTTTTTGTTTATTGTCACTGCCTGCCTGCCAGCCCTAAGCCGCCTACTACGCTTCCTCTCAACAATTCACCGTACCCAAATCACAGCACTAAAAAAGCCAGCATCGGCTGGCTTGGATAATATTCTTGGGTGACACTTAATTTTTGGGTGGCACTTAGTTGTTTGTGCTCAATTTAGTTGATACTACTTAATTGAGCCTAAGCATAAGCAGCACGAACTTATCATTCAGATATCAGTTTTATAAACTGTGGGTTGGTAAGGTTAATTTGCAACCGGTTTTGCGTGGTGGCAATAGTACCTGTGACACAAAAACGATTGCCCACATAGTTATCTATTTTGCCATAGCGATTTTCAAACCAGCGATAGTCTTTATTCCATACCAGCGCCGTTAAACTCTGATGGGGGTATTTGTTGTCAAAATTCATGTAATGTCGATTGGGTAAGTGATTAATCTCCGCCAACGTGCCACATGCCATTACCCATTTACCCACATACATAGAGGCCTTGCTTGACTCGATCCTCGGATTAGCCGCAGTTACTATACTACTAAATAATAGACCACTGGCTAAAACTGCCACTTGGTTCCACATACAACACCCACTATTATTTGTCTAAATATAAGCATGTATCCATTATAGAGTGCTTAATTATTAAAAAAAAGCAAAAAAAATGGTTATAACAAATTAAAAAGCATTATAGTTTTTTTTATTAAAAATTGCAGAATAGTTATG
>JAHHUJ010000027.1 GCA_020024075.1 Psychrobacter sp. | reverse complement strand
ACAGTCGCATGAGTCGACGTCACTACTAGATGGTCAATCACATCCTCTTCTTTCATGGCAGTAGCAGATTTGCCTTTACCACCGCGTTTTTGGGCCACATAATCACTGATTGGCTGAGTTTTTGCATAACCGGTACGCGATACGGTTAACACAACCGTCTGCTCAGGAATTAGATCTTCACGGCTAAAGTCAGTACGAGAATCAACGATATCTGTACGACGCTCATCACCAAAGTTCTCTAAAATCTCTTGCATCTCATTTTTGATAACCATCATCAGCTTATCAAAGTCAGCCAAAATAGACTCAAATTCAGCGATTTGACGCAATAAATCTTGATACTCTTCGGTTAACTTTTCATGCTCAAGACCTGTTAAGCGGTGTAACTGCATCTCTAAGATAGCGTTAACTTGCTCTACTGATAAGCGGTAATTATTGCCGTTATCAATTAAGCCAAATGGATTTTTTAAATCTTCACCTTCGATAAATTCAGGACGAACCGAACGTAAATCACCCGCTTCTAACGTACCACGGCCAGCTGCTTGTAGCATCGCTACCACAGTGCCTGAGTCCCAAATTTGTGCTAACAGCTTCTCACGAGCTTCACCGCGGTTGGCCGACTCTTTAATGGTGGCGATAATGTCATCAATGTTAGCTAGAGCAACTGTCAAGCCTTCTAATAAGTGACCACGAGCTTTGGCTTTATTTAGCTCAAAAATTGTGCGGCGGGTCACCACTTCTTGACGGTGACGGACGAAAGCGGCAATTAACTGACGCAAAGTCATTAGTTTTGGTTGGCCGTTATCAAGCGCAACCATATTAATACTAAAGCTTGACTCTAGTGGGGTCTGCAAGAACAAGTTATTGACAATAACTTCAGCCACTTCCCCTCGGCGCAGATCAATGGCGATACGCATACCGTCTTTATCAGACTCATCACGAATCTCTGAAATACCTTCAATCTTTTTGTCACGCACAAGCTCTGCAATACGCTCAATCAGCTTGGCTTTATTGGACTGATAAGGAATCTCGGTGAAGACAATACGCTCACGATCACGGTTAACCCCAGTATCACTCATCGGCTCGATATGATAACGACCACGAATATGCAGACGGCCTTTACCGGTACGGTACGCATCCACAATCCCTGCACGGCCATAGATAATACCACCGGTAGGGAAATCAGGGCCTGAGATGTAAGTGGTTAGCTCTTCACTTGAAATATTTGGATTATTGGCATAAGCCAAGCACGCATTTAGCACTTCGGTTAAGTTATGCGGCGCCATATTGGTCGCCATACCTACCGCAATACCCGTTGCACCGTTTACCAATAAGTTGGGAATACGAGCTGGCAAGACACTAGGCATACGCTCAGAGCCATCGTAGTTATCTTCCCAGTCAACTGTGTCCTTTTCGAGGTCAGCAAGCATCTGGTGAGTCAGCTTGGTCATACGTACTTCGGTATAACGCATCGCAGCGGCAGGGTCATCATCGATTGAACCAAAGTTACCTTGACCATCGACCATGGGATAACGCAAACTAAAGTCCTGCGCCATACGTACAATGGCATCATAGACAGCAGTATCACCATGAGGGTGGTATTTACCGATTACGTCACCGACCACACGGGCAGATTTTTTGTAAGGTTTATTGTAATCATTAGAGAGCTGATGCATGGCATACATGATACGGCGATGCACAGGTTTTAGACCATCTCGTACATCAGGTAAAGCTCTAGACACAATAACGCTCATTGCATAATCGAGATAAGATTGTTTCATCTCATCTACGATAGCAATAGGACTGACCGAATCACTCATACATACCTCTCCATGTTAGCAGTTGACTTTCTCTAGTGAAGGTTTTTAATAGCCCTTCAAAGAAAAGAAACTGCAAACTATTTTTTAATTTTTTATACCAATAATAACCAGCCGTATTTTAGCATAAATAACGCTTGAACGTGCGGTTTTACTGACATTAACTCGCAACTGCACAATGAATTTGGCGTTTTATTATGTATTAAAATCACAACCAAATTTACATTTTTTCAGTTAGCAGAATATTACTTGGTAAAATCAAATAGGTTGGTTACAATCAAAGCTTTTTTTAGCCCCTAATTATCTTAATAGACTCACTTAGGTAACCTTACATGAGTACAGCAGAAGATCGTAACTTTGACCCCATTACTGAACATTTTGTCAAAAAGGTATATGGGGGCCTAAAAGGCGACATTAGGCTGGCAGTATTAAAACGTGATCTTAGCGCTGTTGTCAGTGACTTATCACGCCAGCTTAACCGCCCACTAAAAATATTGGATGTCGGTGCAGGATTGGCACAGTTATCTATCGACTTAGCGACGCAAGGCCACAGGGTAACTATCAATGACATCTCAGACAATATGCTTACTGAAGCCAAAGCTCATGCCAAGCAGCTGGGGGTCATTGATAATATTGAATGGCTGGTGTGCCCGTACCAAGAGTTAGACGCTAAGCTCCCCTCAAAATCTATCGCAGGCTTTGATTTGATATTGTGTCACGCTTTGCTCGAATGGCTTGGTGACCCTAAGCGAATTATGCCCTTTTTTAAAAAATGGTTGGCGCCTACTGGAGTATTGTCCTTGTGTTTTTATAACCCAGCCAGCTTCGTGTATCGCAATTTAATCATGGGCAATTTTAACTTATTAAATAACCCCAACTTTAAATCAGACAACAAAAAAAGCCTTACTCCAAATAATCCAGTCAGCTACGAAGAAGTAGAAGACTGGCTAACGGAGCAAGGCTTTAGTATCGAAAAAGTCAGTGGCTTACGAGTATTTCATGACTATGCGCCTCTAAAACGAGGAGGACACACCAACCCAGAAGCCGTCATCGACATGGAGCTGCGTTATTCAGAGCAAGCCCCTTATAAATGGCTCGGTCGTTACATTCATGTCCTTGCGTTAAATACGCTGCCAAGTGGTCACATCTAAGTCACTGCCCTGAAACAGCACCACATGAGCCATTAAGGGACGGAAACCTATCATAGAACCAACAGGGTGATCATGGTGGCTTGAAATAAGCGACAATACTTCTTCGCCATTTTTTAGGCGTAAGCGGTATAAGAAGTTCGCCCCGCGAAACACCCGTTCAACCACCATTGCCACCTGCGGACTGTGATCATCATGGACGATGTCATCGGGACGAATCAATACCTTAATCTTAGTACCATTAGGATAGTCATATTCACACACCTCCCCTTGAGCAAAGTATGTGTCATAATCCATTTCATGATAATGAGAGTGAATGGGCTCAGGATAACGCTTAATATCTCCTAAAGCAGTCTTGATAACGCCCTGCTCAATAATGCCATCAATCATTGCTCCTTCTCCAATGAATTCGGCAATAAATGGGCTGTTTGGCTCATGATACAACTCATCTGGGGTCGCCCATTGTGCCAGCTTACCTTTATGCATAACCCCTATTTTATCGGCTATCGCAAAGGCCTCATGCTGATCGTGAGTGACCAAAATAGCCGTGGTATTGGTCCGCTTTAGAATGCCACGCACTTTGGCAGCCAATGACTCTCTAAGCATCATATCTAAGTTTGAAAATGGCTCATCCAGCAGTAATAGATCCGGCTTAGGGGCTAAAGCTCGAGCCAAAGCAATACGCTGCTGCTGTCCTCCCGACAACTGATTAATACGCTTGTTAGCATGTTCGGTCAGCTCAACCAGCTCTAACATCTCTTTAATACGGGCAACCCTATCTGCCTTATTCCAGCGGTGTAAGCCAAATCCAATATTTTCACTTACCGTCAAGTGACCAAATAAAGCATAGTCCTGAAACACCATACCCATATCACGCTTAGCTGGCATAACTTGAACTTTAATTTTGCCTTGATTGATGTCAGTCAAAATCTTACCGTTGAGGATAACCTTGCCATTTTGAGGAGTTTCAAGGCCGGCAATAGAACGCAGCGCAGTGGTCTTACCGCAGCCACTAAACCCAAGCAAGCAGCCAATCTCCCCTTGCTCAAGCTGCATAGACAATGACTTTACCACCTCAGTTTCACCGAAGCTGACACTGATGTTATCTAACGTCAAATAATGTGAATTTAACTGAGACTGTTGAGCTGAGGTTGACTGCATCGAATTCACCGTTTTTTGCTTAGGCTATTATAAAATAAGAAGTAGTAAGAGTGCTTTAAGGCACAAACTATAAAACCAAGCTAGGCTTAGGTTTTATCTGATTGGGTAATTAGTAAAATAACAGGAATCAAACCTACCAAAACAATAGTAAAACTAGGCAATGCTGCCCGTTCATACATTCCCTCAGAAGTCATTTCAAACACCCGTACTGCCAAAGTATCCCAGCCTTGACGACGTGTCATTAGGGTAATGGGCATCTCTTTAGTAACTTCAACGAATACCATAATCAGAGCGGTAAAGACTCCAGGACTAATCACAGGTAGATAAACTTTACGCCATCTTTGCCAGCGATTTGTGGTCAGCAGCTGTGCCGCTTGTTCTTGACTTGGGGTTAATCTATTTAATTGTCTATCAATAGGCTGAAAACCCACAGTCATAAACCGCGTAGTTAACGCCAGTAACATCACAATCACGCTACCGCTAAGTACCTGCGCACTGGTAATGTTCTGCGCGATTAACAGATTATCCAACCAAGCAATGGGAATAAATACCCCAACTGCTAGTACAGTACCCGGTACTGCATATCCCAAATTGGACATAGACACCAGCAGCTGATTGCTGCGACTAGGATACTGGCGCAATAACCAAGCAACCAATAACGCCACTGCTGCAATGACTGTGGCGGTCGTTCCAGCAATTAATATTGTGTTTTTTACAAAGCCCCAATAACGTGCATCTAAATCAATGTGATAGTTTTTTACTACCCAAATTAATAGCTGTGTCATGGGTAGCCCAAAGGCTATGATAAAAATAAAACCACAAAATGTCATTGCCCATAAGTTACGAAGACCGGTCAACTTCTCACGTTGCCGACTGCCTGCGCTAGGTAGATAGCTGCGTTTTTTTTGCCAATAACGCTCTAAAATCAAAATAACAAACACAGTTATAATCAGCAAAGCGGCCAATTGTGCTGCTGTGGTTAAACTAAAGAAACCAAACCAAGATTTATAAATGGCCGTAGTAAAGGTGTCTAAATTAAAGACAGATACTGCCCCAAAGTCAGCTAAAGTTTCCATCCACGTTAATAATAGACCGCCCACAACCCAAGGCATGGCTTGAGGTAACGCCACTTTAAAAAATGATTGATTACGGGTTAAGCCCAGCATTTGACCCGCTTCTAGAGCACGTTGACCTTGTGATAAAAAGGCTTGTCTGGCTAAAAGATAAACGTAAGGATAGAAAACTAAGGAGAGAATAATCCCAGCACCCCAAACACTGCGAATATTCGGTATCGACCAGCTAAGCCCCATGTCTCTAAGAAAAGTCTGAATAAAGCCACTGTAATCCAATAGCCCTACGCTGACAAATGCCAATACATAGGCTGGAATGGCAAAAGGTAGCATCAGCGCCCAGACAAAAAACTTCTGTCCTGTGAAGCGATACATACTGGTCAGCCAAGCCAAATAAGTGCCCAGACTGCCCGCTAGTACCGTTACCAGTGCCAAGATTAGGATTGTGTTTTTTATGACCTGAGGTAGCACAAACTCAGCTAAATGCGACCAAATATCTGCCATAGGCTCGAACCACGAACGCATGACAATGATCACTGGGATTAACATAAATAGCGAAACCAGTGCTAACACTGATTTCGCTAATACTGACCCTTTTGAAATATTTGCTTTCATAAAACCCTATTGCAAAGTATAAGGGCTACCCATGACAGGAGCCCCTACTTTCAGCAGTTATTTATGGTTTTGTTATATAGCATTAAATTACCTTGATATATATAACTTTTTATTACTGCTAATTTATTACTGTTCAGTAAGCAGTTACTTATTCGTAACCTGCACGATCCATCAATTGAACCGCTTCAGCTTGGCGCTGACCGAAGATACTAACATTAATATTGTCTTGGTTGAAGCTACCCCATGAGCGAAGCATATCCGACTCATCAACCCCTTCTTTTACTGGGAATTCTTTATCGCTACTAGCATATTTGCCTTGAGCAGTATCTGAGGACAACCATTCAATTAGCTTACGAGCACCTTCTACGTTATCAGAATTCTTGACGATACCTGCACCTGATACGTTTACGTGAGTACCTGTTGCTTCAGCCCCTTCACCTTGGTTTGCCCAAAAGATTTTTACTGGGAATTCAGGGTTTTCTTCTAAGATACGACCATAGTAGTAGCTGTTGGCAATACCGACTTCACACTGACCTGAGGCGATCGCTTCTAGTAGCTTAGTATCATTACTAAATACTGGCGTTGCTAAGTTGGCTACCCAGCCTTTTACGATTTCTTCTGTTTTTTCAGGGCCATAGTGCTCAATCATACTAGCCACTAAAGACTGATTATATACTTTTTTGGAAGTACGTAAACAAAGCTTACCTTTCCATTTCGGATCAGCAAGGTCTGCATAAGTTGATAAGTCAGTAGGTTGAACTTTCGCAGGATCATAGAAGATAGTACGAGCACGTAAAGACAGACCCGTCCATAAATCATCCACTGAACGGTATTTCTCAGGTACGTTGCTATTAACCACTTCAGAATTAATAGGCTGTAATAGACCTTGCTCACCCGCTTGCCATAAGTTACCGGCATCTACAGTAAGTAGGACATCTGCAGGTGTATTGGTGCTTTCAGCCTCTAAACGCGCCATTAAAGGCCCGGTTTTGTCTGTTACTAACTCAACCTCAACACCTGTTTCTTTCGTAAATTCATCCAATAAAGGCTGAATTAATTGCTCGTTACGCGATGAGTAAATAGTAACTGTATCACCTGAAGCTTTATCAGTAGCTTGCACTTCAGTTTTCTGTTCAGCATCTGCAGTCGTTGTGGCCTCTTCAGTTGACTGATTACAGCCTGCCAATGCTAATGCTCCAAGGACAGCAGCACTTAACATCGTATATTTGGTACTAGCTTTAGCTACGGATGTTGCTTGTTGTGATATTCCCATTTTTGCCTCTTTTTTAAAGAATTCAGCGTTGATTTTGTAGTGATATTTATTGAGATATAAATACCATCTGCTTATAGTATTTGAAGTATTTTAATTCAAATGGTAATAATTATCAATAACAATTAGCGACTGATTATCAATCAAATGCGCTACTCTATAATTCCCATATCCTCCGCCTCTTCTTCTGGCACTTCAGGCTCCTTTTTTATCGGCTCAATCTTACGATGATCGTTGATAATATCGATTAAGGGAGTCGCATCAGGCTCAAACTGAGTCCACTCAGGTCGAATGGTCTCCATATTTACCGTCTCATCTTTAATATCTATGACTGGAAAAGTGCTGGTATAAAAAGCGAATAAGGCCTGCCCGCGGTCACTTACTAACCATTCCATAAACCTTAAAGCTTGACCTACCTCTTCTCCACTATCTGCCATACCTATGCTAATAGCGTTAGTCATGGCCCCTCGATTAATTTGATTGGGCCACATTAGTCGCAGCTGAGTATTGGGGTGAGTTTTGGCATAGCCCCAAAAAGCATCGCTATCTACTATTCCCACATCGCAGCTGCCCTGCTCCATCCGCTTAAGAATCTCAGTATTATTGGCCAATGGACTGCCCATATTAGTTTGCCAATTGCCTAGAATTTCTGGCGTCAGCTTAGTGCCATTATAGGACATCATCATTTTGGCGATGGCCTGGTTTTCTGGGCTATAAATATCGGTCATGCAAAGCCTACCTAGCCATTTACTGGCGCCAAGGCCGGCATAGTTCACCAACTCCCGCTCGTTAACTTTGTTTTTGTTATAAACAATGCTTCGGGCATACTTACCCACCCCAAACCATTCTCCATCAGGGTCTTGATAATGCGCTGGTACTGCATCTACAAGCACCTGTGATCCGATAGGCTGTAGCACATGACTGGCACTGGCATTGGCAAGTGAATAGACGCTATGCATCATTAACATATCTACGCCTTCAGGCAACTTTACATCGAAGTGTAAAGGTGGCTCTTCATCAAAACTAATAGTAAAGATGCTTTTATCTACTGGCACCCACTCAATCAAGATACCGGTCTCTTGGCGGTAGGCATCACTAAGCCGACTTAAATTTTTTATATCCAAGTCAGTACCTATTTGGAATCTTTCTTGACTGATTTGCACTGGATTGTCAGTCGGATGTTTATCATTATTTTGGTCATCTGAGCAGCCAGTCAAACTTAGCGTGGCTAAAATAAAGACAGATAAAGTTCTTGTTAGAAACTTGCTATTTGACCTGACAACCTTGGACATGAGAGGGAACCTATAGCAATAAATGCACGAACAGAAGAAAAGATAAAGATAAAGGGAGTTAAAAGACTAAGTATAACTGAAAACAGCCTTATAGATAACGGCCACATAATACGTTGACCGCAGCCTCTGTACGCAGAATTCGACTGCCTATATGAATGGGCTGACAGCCATGCTCTTGTAACAGACCCACTTCATAATCAATCCAGCCCCCTTCAGCACCAATACATAATACTTGTGGCAAACCTGACTGTTCAATGTACTGATTAAAAGATAGCGGGCTATAAGGATGGGCTACTACTAAGCTGCGATCTTTGGCCCAAAGACTAAGCTCATCTTCTACAAAGGGCTTAAAGCGTTTTTTTAGTTGAATATTGGGCGCTATGGTATCCACCCCTTGCTGTAGCCCCTCTGTAACAAACTCATCAATTCTATTGAGCATAGGGCTTTGCCAATAGCTTTTATCAGTACGGTAGCTATTGACTAAGATGATTTCGGCCACCCCTATGGCAGTCATATCCATGATCAGCCGTCGCAATACTTTTGGTCTTGGTAAAGCTAAAACCACCGTTAAGTCCAGCTTGCTAGGAGGCATAATATCTAAATTTAGACAACCTAGCTTAAGCTTAGTGTCCGACACCGATTCAATAACCGCTGTTCCCAATCTCCCATTGACGCTACCTACTTTTAAGCTGTCCCCTACCTTAAGCTCAAGCACCTGCTGTATATGGCTGATTTGGCTACGCTCAGTGATATTAATACTGGACTGATTATTATCCAGCTCAGGTAACAATAGGATATTCACAGTGCTTCATCCTCACCACGTTTACGCACCTTAAAGTGATCCAAATCCACCTCGTTATCTTTTGGATCAGGAGCATTTTGCGCCATTTGACTGGCTATTAATAGACTTTCTATCATCACCAGCTGCTGCTGCATGGCATTACTCTTGGTAGCCACTAACTGCTGCCCTTGTTCACCCGCCAGCTTAGCCTGCTCAGGATATGTTAGCCACTGAATCACGCTATCTAGCAGTGAAGCCTGTGGCACCGCATTCGCATTAGAGTTATCTGACATTTTGGCCGCTTTATCGTTTTGAGCACTTTTAGCGGCATTCACAACTTTTAGGGCGCCCACTTCATGTAAGGCAGCTACGACTTCATGACACGACTGAGTATAAGGCCCCATGATAATAGGTTTGGCTAAACTGGCCGCTTCAATCGGATTATGCCCTCCAATATTTACCAAAGATCCGCCCACGAAGGCTACATCTGCTAGCTGATAACAAGCCGTCAATTCACCCATAGTATCTGCAAGATAAACCTGAGTATTCGCCTCAATAAGCTGCTGTTGACTACGACGATGATAAACCAAGCCAGAGCGCTCAAGTAGCTCAGCCACTGCATCGAAGCGCTCAGGGTGACGGGGCACTAAAATAAGTAAAGCATTGGCTAAATTAGCCTGAGCGATAAGCTGCTTGTGAGCCTCAATAACTGCTTCTTCCTCTCCTTCATGGGTACTGCCAGCGACCCAAATAGGGCGATTGAAGACTGCAGAATCAGAGCCAAATTCTGCCTGTAAAGCTTGTACTTTGGCAGTTAATGAAAGGTTAGCTTGTGCATTATCTGGAGCTACTCCTGTTGACCACTTTAGAGAGTTCGCTCGGCGAATCTTCACCACCTCAGCCCCTAGACGACGAAAACGCTTCGCTGAGTTCGCATCTTGCGCAATGATCATACTGATATTGTGCATCATGCTTTTACTAACTGAGCGGTACTTGGCATAACTTTCGAAAGACTTCTGCGATAGTCTGGCATTTACCAGTACCGAAGGGATTGCTGATTGCTTTAATACCGCTAAGATATTGGCCCACAGCTCTGTTTCTACAAACATGGCCAAATCAGGCTGAGCATTATCAATAAATTTCTCAATGACCGCTTTATCATCAACGGGCACAAAAGTATGCACCATCTGCTGATTGGCAATGGCCTCTGCAAAGATCTGCTCGGCACGTGCAAAGCCAGTTTGGGTAGTATTGGTTATCCAAATTCTGGCCCCTTTCCGCAGCATCACCTTTAACATAGGAGCGATGGTATTGGTCTCACCTAATGACACGGCATGACACCAGATATTGGCGCCATTTAATGGGCTAGTCGTCGAAGAAGATTGTGATGAGGTCATAGAATAAGCTGGAGGCTGTGGATAATAACGAGCATAACGGGAGTCGATTTCTTGTTTATAATCAGCCACTGGCGTATCGCTTTTTTTGGCTTGGCGATAGCGGTGCCACAAGACTAATCTATATATTGGCTTCAACAATTTAATTGCTAATTTGTAGTACCAAGGAGGCGTAATAGCCTTAGTAGATTTTATAACATTTGATACTGAAGAATAGGCTGAGTTAGAAGCATTGGCGTCTTTGTTGTCTGGCATAATCAACCTATGGTCACCTTAAATAATTACAGCCCTCGATTACTTTGTAAGCTCTGTTAAAAGCTATATAAGCTCTGTTAAAAACACTAAAACCAAGTAATCAGGCACTTTGACAAAACAGTCCGAATAAAAAATAGCCGATATTCTACCGCATTTAAAATTTATAAAATAGCCATTACTATCAGTAATCTAAACATTATAGTAAGGGGCTAAATAAACGTATTCCTGAATCAAAAAGCTGCTTGTAGGTGGGTCGACTTTCCCACTCATCCCACTGTAACAGTTCACACTGAGTTAAGTAAGCCTGTTGGCAACTATATATCTGCTCTACGATACTTGGAGTATACAGCGCTAAGCTAATCTCCATATTTAAATAAAAGCTACGCATATCCATATTAACGGTGCCAAACAAACAATAATCATCATCAATAACCACTGTCTTAGCATGTAGCAAGCCACCCTTAAATAAAGCAATTTTTACCCCTGCCTCCATCAGTATTGAATACGAGGCCTGTGAAGCATGCTGTACAAAAAAAGAATCAACTTTTTTGGGTAGAATTAAAGTGACTTCAACGCCCCGTTTAGCAGCTGTGATTAAAGCCGCCAACAAGGCTTCATCTGGGACAAAATAAGGGGTAGTGATCTGGATACGATGATCTGCCCTATGAAAAATTGTCAACAGGGTATTATAAATCACGTGTTCGGTAATACGGGGAGCTGAAGGGATAACTTGGGCCATAACATTATCTATCACCGGCATATTGGCAATAGCCTGCATATAATGCGGTAAACTTGGGTCTAGATCTGTCTCATAATTAGGGTCTTGCTCTGAGGTCTTAAAGTCATGACCATACTCATCGCTTAACCTAAGAGAGGCTATTTGTCTGACCAAGTAGCCAGATGCCTTATCGTTAATGTCATTAATGGCAGGCTTGGGGCGGTATAGCTTACGAGTATACATATTGATATTGTTTTCAATACGATAGCCAAGCTGCTGCAAGTTACGGGTGCTTTCTGCTCCAATATCTGTAACGCTAACCGCTGCCAACGCCGTGACCACACTCACTGCATTATCACTTTGTATACGCATAATAAGATCAATCCATTGCCCCACAGCTTTGTCTTGCTTAAAGAACTCAGGGTCAACTAGATTAAAACTACCGGTATAACCAATATCATCATCAATCACCACAATCTTTCGATGATTACGTAGGTCACTACGTTTAAATAATGTTTTAAACAGACCAACGGGCAATGACTGATGAATAATAACCCCAGCTTCGACCAGCTCTTGATACCAATCGTCGGTAAAAAAGCTAAAGCTTCCCACACTATCAGCCAATATTTGACACTCTACCCCTCTTTCAACGGCTTCAATTAAAGCCTGAAACACTTCTCGGACTCGGCCTTTGGGGTAAATAATATAAAACTCCATTAAAATTAAGGTAGAGGCATTATTGATGTCCTGTATTAACGCATCAAAAATACTATCTGCAGAAGTTAATAACTGCATACTGTGGTTATCATAAACCCCTAAACCAGTATCATAGGCACCGATACGACTCACGCCTTGATAGCGCTTAGACAGGGTATCATCCACTTTTGCTAGCTGAATATCTTGACGTTTTGCGACCCTATTTAGCATATTTTGGGCCTGCAAATTACGCAGCTTATAGCTCTTACCCAGATAAGGCTCCCCCACCAACATATACGCAATAATACTAAAAAATGGAATGGCAAATAATAAAACCAACCAAGCAATAGCAATACCTGTGTTGCGCTGCGTTGATAAAATACGCACCACCATAAATACAGTTAACACTAAGTGAATTGACACCCCCAACCAAGCCCAGCTGCCTGCCGATAAGGATTCTAACGATGCCATAACCCGATCTAGTTGCTGAACTAAATCCGCTTGAGCAGTCAGGACGAAAGAAGGGAGTGCAAATAAAGCCATGAGTTATACGACTGGTTGGAAGTTTGTTACTTAGAATATAACAATTAGCGATAGATTACCTGTTTGAGGTCAAAAATGCCAACAATGCTTTCTCATTGGACTGTTGGTCTCACCCTCTCTACCGCTAACAATAAAAGGTAATAAGAATAAGTTCTAAGCGAATTTCTATCTTAAATAGCAGTAAGATTTAACACAGTGCCACCACTTAGGAAGAGGGTTACTGGCTGTAACTGGTTTGCCATTCATATTTACCGTTAATAAAAAAGCTGCACCCTCGTTTTAGGCACAGCCTTCTTGTCATCAATCCTATCTGCTATTCAATGTACTATCTACTATCAATCTTGAATAACTGCCAAACTAGGTCATTCTAATCGCGCCATCCAAACGAATTACATCCGCATTTAAATAAGCATTTTCAATAATATGTGCCACTAATTTTGCAAACTCTGCTGGTTCGCCTAAACGCTTCGGATAAGGCACACTGGCCTTTAATTGCTCTTGAGCTTTTTCAGGTAAGCCTGCCATCATAGGCGTGGCAAAAATACCTGGAGCAATGGTCATCACTCGAATGCCATGACGGGTCAATTCACGCGCCAAAGGCAGCATCATCCCGACCACGCCTGACTTAGACGAAGAGTAGCTGGCTTGCCCCACTTGACCATCGAAGGCTGCGATAGAAGCAGTATTAATAATAATACCTTGGTCTTCATTATTCGGCCCGCCTTCAGCCGCCACTCGCTTAGCTATACTTGAGGCCACTAAGCGTGCCACATTAAAGCTGCCTGTTAGGTTGACCTGCACCCCTTTATTAAATTGGTCTAGGTCTGCTGGATTATTATCTCTATCCAATAGCTTTTGTACAATAGCAATACCTGCACAGTTGACACTACCGGCCAAACCACCAAACTCTTTTTCCGCAGTGTCAACCGCAGCTTGAACCTGTTCACCGCTAGTAACATCACAGCGGACAAAGCGCACTGCCTCGCCCAATTCCTTAGCCAAGGCCTGACCCGCTTCTTCATTTAGGTCAGCGACAACCACATTAGCACCGCGTGATACCAACTCTCTAGTGGTGGCTTCACCCAGACCAGATGCGCCTCCAGTTACGATAAAAGTTTGTGATTCAGTTTTCATATACAATCCTTATAATGTTGTTATTTCACAAAAAATGACCTATCAAAAAAGCAATACAGGGATACCTCTTTGGTCAAGTCCTCTTATACTATCTCTTTTTGACGCAATAAAAAACGCTGAATTTTGCCACTAGGTGTCTTTGGTAACGACTCGACAAATTCGACAAAACGTGGGTAGGCATGAGCCGAAAGCCACCTTATCCCCTAAGCCATTACGCACGTGTCTACCACAGCACGCGAGGTAAGCATTAAGCTGATCTTGTGGATGGTCATTAAAGATTTCTTTAGTAAGGGTGTGTGGAGTGAATGCTTGATAGAAATCAGCATAATTTTGCGGAGCACTAGATTTTATCGTAGTTACTGACATGATCGCTATTCCTTTAGCTAAGTTACTGATGAAGGGTAAATAATTACCGATGAGCGGCAATTATATAGCCCGCTCAAAGCTCTACTCTTTGCCTCCGTATGTTATTGGAGGGCTTGCTTTATTAGAGCTGTGAGTCGTTAATTTCCTTTTAACTACTCTATTATTAACCGATTTTATAATTTATTTCAATACAGAATGTATCATTAATAGTTGTAATAATAAAAAAAGCAGCAAACTAACATTTGCTGCTTTTTCAGA
>JAHHUJ010000269.1 GCA_020024075.1 Psychrobacter sp. | reverse complement strand
GTTCAGACTTTAATCCTGAGGGCAAATCAGACAACGAAATCCGTCGTTTTTGTTATGCATTTATGCGTGAACTTTACCGCTACATTGGCCAAGACATGGATGTTCCAGCCGGTGATATCGGAGTAAGTGGTAGAGAAGTCAGCTATATGTTTGCGATGTATAAGAACTTAACCAATGAGTACACTGGGGTGTTAACCGGTAAAGGGGTTGGCTTCGGTGGTAGTTTATGTCGTGCAGAGGCAACAGGTTATGGCGCGGTATATTTTTTACAAAATATGCTAAAAACCAATAATGATAAAATGGAAGGCAAAACTGTCTTAGTATCTGGTGCGGGCAACGTGGCAGTACATGCGGCAGAAAAAGCCATTGCTTTGGGCGCTAAAGTTATCACTTTATCAGACTCAAAAGGTACTTTGTATGATGAGTATGGCTTCAACCAAGAAAAGCTTGATTGGGTAAAAGAACAAAAAGCCAATCGTCAGCCTTTATTTGAGTACCACAGAAGATTTGGTGGTAGTGGTGTTTGGTTACCAGGTCAAAAGCCTTGGCAGTTTGACGGTGATATTGCTATCCCATGTGCTACCCAAAATGAAGTGACCGCAGAGGATGCAGAAGCCATGTATGATCATGGAATTCGCTACGTGGTTGAAGGCGCTAATATGCCACTAGATGCTGAGGCTATTGATTTTGTGCGTGAAAACAAAATGAGCTATGCCCCAGGTAAAGCGGCTAATGCTGGCGGGGTGGCAGTATCTGGTCTTGAGATGTCACAAAACTCAGTACGTCAGTATCGTACTTTTGAAGATGTGGATAAGCAGTTACAAATCATCATGAAAAACATCCATGACGACGCTGCACAAGCCTCTGAAGAGTATGGCTTTAATCAAGATGGCTGGATTGACTATATGTCAGGTGCTAACATTGCAGGTTATAAGCGTGTTGCTAATGCCTTAGTCGCTTACGGTATTTTAAACTAAGCAATTAGCTATTGCTTGTAGTACGTAAACAAAAGGGTAAACTGTTAATAGTTTACCCTTTTTTTATTGATTTCATTGAGCTTTATTGGCTTATTTAGAGTTATTGGCTTAATAAAAGTTATTGGCCTATTAAAGGTTATTAGGTTAATGATTGATCACTTGATGATAGATAGAATCTCTAACGGCAACTCTATCGTCTCCAAGATAACCTTTAGCGGTATGACCCCTACTTCAGCCTGACTTTTGACTCTTTTATGATTCACTGAATATATTTTGGCAGCTATGCCTTGATCCAATCTAACTTGGCTATCAATATTGCTCAAAGCAGCATACATGCCCCCTAGTAATTGCAGCTGACAGTTTTTATAAGCACTGTCACTCGATAAATTATCTGAGCAAATATGATTTAACACGCTACGTTGTCGTGGACTCAAGTTAGTATTATTGCTCTGAGTTTCTGTATAACTAAAGCTGAAGCTAATATTGACACTATTATCAGGATAGCGATAAATTGAGATCGGTTGATCAATGGCGAGATTTGCAGCAGGGAGTTGTAGTATCAGCTCTAGAGCGTCATTACCTGTCGAAATAAGATACGAGTAATTATCGCCTACCAATACAGTGCCCTTTTGTCTGACTCCATTATGGGCTGGATAACCAACATGACGAATTACTTCTGAGAGCATAGCTGGCTTTTGGGTCTGCAAAAGTTTTCCGCTACCTGCCACACCACTTTTTGTACTGTCATGCTGATAAATAGGTTGATGATAAGTGGATTGAATATGCTCACTGCATCCCAATAAGCTCGGAAGAATTATGGTAATTATTGCACTAGGGGCTACTCTCTTAAAAACCGTCGATAAATGAGTTTGGATTCGGCACCACATTTGACTTATATCCTTAGCAAGCTTAACGTTTAGGTTGAACCTTAAATGGCTCAGAGAGTTGTAAAATAACAAAGCCTACAATAGATAGAATTATCGCAATCTCATAACGACCAGTAGCGACCGAGATACCAATGAGCCATATAGCAGTACAAACTTCGGCTTATGTGTCGAAATCTGACGCTTAAAGTCTTCTATATGCGGTACTTTAAACTGATTTGGGTCAATATTGGGTAGATTGCTAAGATCGGCTTGTGTTGAATTTGTCATAGTAGTTTTGTTTCAAATTAGTCAATTAATTATGTTACGGGTATAGCTTAATTTATTTTTATTTGCTTAGGCTATTTTGTTAAATCTAATAATGCCTGTTTGCGCTCTGCTTCAGGCAACTGTGCTACCTGTAATAACTTTGCCACTCTTAGCTCAATAGTAGCAATGGCTTGCTCAAAGTTGGCTTTGGTATGCTCTTCATCTTCTGTACTCTTTGAGGGATCAGCCATACCCCAGTGCAGCTTAGTTAAGCCCGGTAGACTACCTAACCAGATTGGGCAAGTCTCGCCAGCTGCATTATCACAGACAGTGATTAATAGGTCAGGT
>JAHHUJ010000268.1 GCA_020024075.1 Psychrobacter sp. | reverse complement strand
AACCATAGCCTTTATCAATAAGGGCCTTGGGTCAGTGCTGTGCTTTAGCGATTAAGCGGTTTGGTTTTTTATAATGCGCCATAAAACCAGTAGATTAACCAAAATTAAAGCACTAAACAAGATAAGAGCTTGCTCTGGGATAGAGAGTCCTAGGAAGCGCCAACTGATTTCAGCACATTCCCCAGAGCCGGACAATACTTGGTTAATCACCTGCTTCATGGGTAAAGCTTCTAGCCAGTAGTCTAGACCTGGGCCACACGAAGGTACCTGATCTGGCGGTAGGTGTTGCAGCCACACATGGCGCGCCGCCACACCTGCCGACCAAAGGATACCAGCCATTGAGCCTAACCATAATAATAGCTGTATGGCTTTGGTTTTCGGATTGCCAATGGCAGCAATGAGAGCGAAGACACCCATTACCATCAGTCCAATCCGCTGAAAGACACACAGCGGGCAAGGCGCCAGTCCCTTATAGTTTTGTAAAAACAAAATGGCAAAAGCCATGCCTATGACAGCGAATAAAACCAAGACAAAATTAAGAGCACGGTAAGTTAGCAAGCGTGTCATGCAGGGTATTCCTTGGCAATAGTTAATAGTAAAAATGTCCAAATTTTAATGACAGTGATAGCCAAGTCATTGTCATTGTAAGGACAAATCGTTAGCGGTATTGCTGGATATAATCATAGAAGTCTTGGGTGTCATTTTTTTCAAGATCGTGCTGCTGTATCCAAGATTTCTCCGCTAATACTTCATAGTGGGCCTGTGTGTTTGGGCTCAAAGAACTGCGCATAATAGACTCACGATGCTGCAAGGCTAGAGCGTGACCAAGATTCCAAGTGCTGCCTAGCTTCTCGGTATCTGCTAACACCTGAGCGGATAAGGTCGCATCTGGATAGACGGCTTTACCTAACATCAATGTCACTGCAACGCGGTAATTATTACCCCCATATTCAGTGTCTAGCAAAGTGGCTAGAGGTAACATGGCTTCTAAGTGCTCTCTCATCCATTCACTGAGCGCCACCTCACCCTCACAAGTTTTAATAGTTAAGCCCGGCTCACGGCCATTATTGACCACTCTTTCTACGTTTTCTGCCAAAAGATCATCCTCTTCTGGTAGTAAATCTGGTGAGTCAGTTAATAAGCAATACAGTGCCAACACCTCTAAGAAACAGGCGGTCGACAGGCGGATACCAATATCGCTATATGGGTCTAGGTCAACGGCTCTAAACTCAACGTAGGCGATGCCGCGGGCTTCTAACGCATGACTTGGGGTCTCTTCAGACTCTGCAATTTGCTTCGGACGAATAGGGCTATAGTATTCATTCTCAATTTGCAAAATATGGTCATTAATCTGAATCGGATTGCCTTGCTCATCATCTAAGCCAAGCTCACTAAAGCCTGAGAATGGGGTATTGATTGCTTTACGTAATCCAGCGACATATTCCGGCAGATTGTTATAACGAATATCAAGTTGGTCTTGCACGCTATTGGTATAGCCAAGCTTGCTCATACGTAAGCTGGTTGCTTTTGGCTTGTAGTAAGTGGTTTTATTCATCAGCTCTAAGTCATGCTCGCGTCCGGTAAGGAAGCAAGGACACACAGAAGGACTGGCCCCAGTTAAATACAATACTAAGCTGCTCATGCGCTTAAAGTTACGGATAAGGCCTAAATACTTGATGTTCTTAAATTCTTTTAACGACTCTGCCTGCTCTTGTTGCGGCAAGCTATCGCGCCAAGCTGTGAATAAGTCATCGCCAAAAGATAAGTTGTAATGTAGTCCGGCAATGGTTTGCATTCGGCGACCATAGCGAATACCTAGACCGCTACGATACAGGGTCTTTAGACGGCCCACATTAGAGCTGCCGTATTCTGCTAAAGGGATGTCATTATCATCAGAGGACAGCATACAAGGCATGGACAGAGGCCACATCAGCTCCCCCTCTTCAAGCGAGTGATACACCAATACATGCAGCTCACGTAGCATATTTAAAGTTTCGGCTACCGTTGGCTTTGGAGAGGTAATAAGCTCTAGCAGGCTCTCAGAATAGTCGGTAGTAATGTAAGGGTGAGTTAACTTTGAGCCTAGTGATTTAGGATGCGGTGTTTGGGCCAAAAAGCCATCCGACTGCATTCTTAGTCCTTCTTTTTCAATACCACGCAGCATACTTGATAGGTGCTTGCTTGATAGCCAGGAAGGAATAAGTGAGGGGCGGTTTGGGTCGATTGAATTGTCGGTTACATCAGTCATACTATATCTCAAAATCAAATAAGCACCCCACGACTCATTAATTTAGATGAATTAACAAAGCTTAGGTGGGATAAAGTAGTTTTTATAGGCGTAATTTAGCCACTTATATATCGATTTAGTGTAGCTTAAACCTATTAAAAAATCATGCGCGTTTACAAACAACAGCCAAATGACAGCCAAAAGCTAGTCAAATGCCAGACTAATACTCAGCCAAACTTCACTAGAG
>JAHHUJ010000267.1 GCA_020024075.1 Psychrobacter sp. | reverse complement strand
TTGGGTTATGTTGAAAAAATTCAGTGTTTTTCAGGGTGTCAATGTTGTTTAGGGTAACAGGTGTCTTATCTGCTGCATGATTATCCAGTTTAGAGTTATCTACATTGGAGGCTGGCGGGTTAGAGGTAGTCATAGAGGGTCCAAGTTGGATATTTGATAATTAATAAAAAATAATAAAGTAAAGACAGTCAAATAAAAAGTGTACTTATTATATGGTGACAAATTTAAATACTTCTAAAGGTACAGGCTATGTTTAGCATGCTTAGTCTAATGATGTTAATGGCAAAGTTCAGGTCTAAGCGGAGTCATCCATTAAGTTTTTAATTTTGTTTTTGCGAAATACATTGCCGCTTTCTAATTACCCCTTCCTAGTGGCCCATCCTCACTATTGTCACGGGCTATTGTCACGGTCTGATACACTGCGCCTGCTAGTCCTATTTTAGAATTAATAATTGTTATATGCCAAGATGAAGCTGTGCTACCTTTTAAAACATTTTTGTCTCAAATTACTACATAGTATAGTTATTGTATCAAGTAGAGTGAAGATATAGAGTCGAGTCGCTATCTTGTCAAAAGCTCTTATTCTAAAACTAATAATAAATAATTCGAAAGGAACTCAGATGAAAAATACGTTTTGTTTAAGTGCTGAACGTCTTGAAAACATAAGCAATATTGCCAGTGGCTATGTTAATAAAGACAATAATCTAGTACAAGAATTTATCGCTATCTACTACCATAATCTGGAAGCTCGTATTGCACAAAGGGAATCTGATGCAGATTTGGCAGGTATGGCACTGCACCATTTTGTACTGTTGAAATCTTATCAAGATAACCAGCCGACACTGCGCCTATTTAACCCAAGTGTTGAAGAGCAGCACTTTTATAGCAGTCATACGGTATTGCAATTGGTCGCCTTTAACCGTCCATTCTTAGTAGATACATTGACCATGTGTATCGAAGAAGAAGGGCTTGAAGTACACCGTATTCATAATACCATCATTGATATAGCGCGTAATGAAGCGGGCGAAATCGAGAGCATTAACGATGTGCAAGACAGCGATACCCGCTATCTGTCCTTAATACATTGTGAGATTGAACGCACTGATAGCGAGACGATGCATGCCTTACAGCGAGTAATCAATGATAGGATAACGACTTTGGACACAGTGGTCGGTGACTGGCAGACCATGCGCAATAAGCTGCACCAAATTACCGAAGAGATGGACACGGTACAGGTGCCTGAGATTTATCACAGTACTGAGGAAATTAAAGCATTTTTGCAGTGGATTGCAGAGGATAATTTTATCTTCTTGGGCTTTAGAGAATATCGTATCGAAGGTGCTGATAGTTTAGACATTACAAAAAAACAAGCATCTGCAGTCCTCTCTGAAGAGACGGCGGCTGCAATAGATTTAATTGCTGTGGCTCATAGTGGGCTGGGGTTATTAAATGGGGTTTCTGAAGACACGCCTTCTAGAAGCTTTGCACAATTACCCAATAGTTTAAAAGCGTTATTGACCATTCCTCGTGTGGTATTGCTATCGAAATCTAGTCAGTTGTCTCCTATTCATCGCCCTGTGTATATGGACTTTTTGGGGATTCATAAATACGATGCGTCAGGCCGTCTGGTTGGAGAATACCGCTTCATTGGTTTATTTACCTCACAAGCCTACCAGTTAAGTGTACAGCAAATTCCGCTACTGCGTGAAAAAGCCAACAAAATTATGGAAAAAGCTGATTTTCCAACCAATGGCTATAACTATCATAAATATATGCATATTATTAATACCTTGCCACGCGATGACTTATTTCAGGCAAGTATTGATGAGCTGTATCCTATCGTATCAGGTATTGCCCAATTAAAAGACAAAAAGCGTTTGCTTTTATTTAGCCGCATCGATCACTACCAGCGGTTTGTGTCCTGTTTGGTCTATATTCCCCGCGATAAATTTAATACCAGTATTCGTTTAAAAATGCAGCAAGCCTTAGTAGAAGCCTTTAATGGTATATCTTCTGGCTTTACTACTGAGTTTGATGAGTCGGATCATGCTCGCGTCCATGTTCATGTCCGTACTGAGCCTGGTCAAGTTAATGAGGTTGATTTAGAGCAGTTAGAAGATGAGCTGAATGCCCTAATGGAGGGCTGGATTGATCAGTATCAGCAGGTGATGCTAGAGACGTTAGGGGAACAAAAAGCCAATAGTTTGTTCAAGCGTTATCTCCATACTATTCCTGCCGCTTATAAAGAGCGCTTCGATGTGCGTACAGGGGTGACAGATACCAAGCGCTTGGCCACTTTAAGCCGCAGTAACCCAATGATTTGGAAACTGTATCAATCGACAGGAGATGAAAGTAATCAACTGCATTTAAAGCTATATGGTCTAGACAAACCCACTATATTATCTAATATTTTGCCTATCTTAGAAAACTTTGGGGTGTCTGTCGTCTCTGCCCAAACCTACGAGTTTGAAGTACCAGAGCAGCCCATGTGGCTACAAGAGTATGAGCTGACTCTGCACAATACCAAGAGTATTGACCTAGCAG
>JAHHUJ010000266.1 GCA_020024075.1 Psychrobacter sp. | reverse complement strand
ATCTAAGCGTTCTCTTAACGACTCTTTCATAAGTTATCTTTTCTTGAATTTGGTTATAAACGATATTAACGATTGAATAAATTGTTAATAGCTAAAAGTTGTTAATAGCTAAAAATAGGAACTAATTTTTAGTAAAAATCTGATATGTAAATAAAGTGGCTAATTATAGCAAATTTTAAGGCACAATACCGAGAGTAGTCTCGTCAAATGTAAGCCTGACAATTAAGCAGGCTTCTCATCAGACTACCAGCCCCTACTCTGTGTAAAGGTTAACGCGGCTATATAAGCTGTATAAGAAGCCCTACTCAGTTTTTATAATTAACCGGCTCAGCCCAAGAAATGGGTTAAACCTTTCTAAGCAGTATGGAACCAATCGAGTAACCTGCCCCAAAGGAACACATCACGCCCAGATCGCCAGATTGCAACTGGTCCTTGAAGCGATGGAATACGATGACAGGACTGGCTGAACTGGTATTACCAAACTCATCAATCACGGTTGGGGTAATGGCTGGGTCCGCATTTTTGCCGACTACACTACGCAAAATCAAACTGATCATATTGATATTGGCTTGGTGCAACCACATCATTTTGACCTCTGTGGCAGGCAGGTTGTTTTTGGCTAGATGCTCACTGATATGCTCCGAAACTTTTGGGCACACTTCACGGAATACTTTGCGGCCATTTTGCAAAAACAGCTTATCAGAAACCGGCTCTCGTAAGTCCCCATACAGCTCAGCTCCAGCAGCCAAATATTCGCCTTTATCCAAGAAGCCGTATTCGTTTTTGATATTGGTTGAGAACTGAGTAAATAGCTTACTGTCTATAATCTCATAACCTTTTGGGGCCTCAGAAGCTTCAATGATAGAAGCAGTGGCAACATCCCCAAAAATAAAGTGGCTATCACGGTTGCGCCAGTTAAGATGAGCGGTGGTAATCTCAACGTTAACCACGGCAATCTTAGTACCTAGCCCGCCTTTAATAGCACCTACCGCTTGGGCGATACCAAAAGTAGCTGCACTACAAGCCACATTCATATCATAAGCAAAGCCACCTTCCATGCCAATGGCGTGCTGTATCTCGATAGCCAGCGCTGGGTAAGGACGCGGCAGGTTTGAGCAAGCAACGATAATGCCGTCCAGCTCTTTGGCCTCAATGCCTGCTTCTTTTAAGGCTTGTTGCAAGGCATCAACACCCATTTCAGCCATAACCGACAGCTCTTCACCCAATTTACGAGCAGGAATAAGTGGGGTCATGATATTAGGGTCTAAAATACCTGATTTCTCCATCACATAACGTGACTTGATTCCAGAAACCTTTTCGATAAACTCAGCTGATGAAGGCTGTAATGCTTCTCGAGTGCCCGCTTCTATTTCGCTGGCGTATTGACTATTGTAGTTGTCAACATACTGATTAAACGATTCAACAAGCTCTTCATTACTGATGCTATATGGCGGAATATATAGACCTGTCCCTGTAATATATGTTTTCATGTTGCTTCCTATTTCTCTTAGCAAATAAGGTATTTAAAGCGACTCAGCTTTAATAACTTTAATAAATAGTTAGGTTACATCGACAGACTGTGCAGCACGCACACTCTCCAAACTGATACGTCTAACTCAATATGTTGCATCAATATCTTGCATAATGGCACACAGAGTCATACTTTTTATAAATTAAACAACCCAAGTTATAAATTAAATAACCCAAGTTATGAATTAAAAAACTCAAGCTATATATTATGCCTGTTTTGGCAGATTATTCCTAATTTTGAGTGTTATAAATTCTTTACCCCTACTTTCCTGCAATTTTTTGAGCCTGATTATGAGCATTCCTAAGCAAACACTTTCTCATCTCTGTGAAGCAAATAACAGTATAACAAATGAGTCACTAGCCCCTAAAGTTACTGCCTCATTACAGCAACAAAACGTACCGGGAGTACTCAAAGTGGCCGTACTTGGCGCCGAAAGCACTGGAAAAACTACCTTATGTCAGGACCTAGCACAGCACTTTAACACCCAATGGGTGGGGGAATTTATGCGCCCTTATTTGCAATTAAAGTGGGACACTACCCACAAATCTTGCGAATGGGAAGACTTAATGCCGATAGCTGAAGGTCAAATAGCAGAAGAAAATAGCCAAGCATCGCAAGCCCATCGCTATTTATTTTGTGATACCACTTTGTTTGAATTGATGGTGTATGCCTATTGGTATTATGGCACATGTCCACCTGCCATCGAGGCGGCCGCTCTACATCACCAATACGATTTGATTTTGCTAACTGAAGTTGATGTGCCGTGGGTGGCTGATGATTTGCGGGATGCGCCTCAGCAGCGTCATGAAATGCGCCAAGCTTTTGAACAAGCTCTTATTACTCATAATAAACCCTTTAAAAAAATAGGCGGCAACAGACAGCAGCGCGTGGCTACTGTGGCTAACTGGCTAGCAGATTTTAATTGATCACTACTATTAATTGATCACTATTATTAATTAATCACTACTAAAGAGGACTGGATAAAGGCAGCTGACTAAACATGACTGATTAAAATAGCCCACCAGTACTACTGG
>JAHHUJ010000265.1 GCA_020024075.1 Psychrobacter sp. | reverse complement strand
TGCAACACCAGCTGGACGCTCACCCTCTAATCCTGTAGTTAGAGCGCCTATAATATGTAAGTAGATACCTCCATCTTGCTTGGCCCGCTCACGTAGTCCCTTTAACAGCGAGCCATTTTCTAATACGGGATCGGTATCGGGTGGCGTCACAACATGCAAAAAACCGTTACGTCTCGCGGCTGTCCCTTCTGTTTTTAAGGTACCATGCTGCTGAAAACCTGGCTCACGCAAACGAGCACACAAATCAACTAGGGGCGGTAATAACCATTTATTCTCAGTAGCGACTTTATGACTAATCTCTAAATTAGTAACCGTTTTGTTATCTGTATTTATGTTGAGAGCAGCAGGCAGCGTAAAATTTTGTGGTAATAAATTTAACATAACGACATCCAATAATTTTTATTATCGATAAGTGAGTGAAGGTTGCGACGTGTTCGACAAGTGGACTAACTATAGATAAGTGGACTAACTATATATGCTGAAAATCTCGTTGTCCTTGCATGGCCATAGACAAGACCGCCATACGTACTGCAATACCGTTGTTCACCTGCTTTAATATGACAGATTGGTTTCCATCAGCAACACTTGAGGCAATCTCGACGCCGCGATTCATGGGGCCTGGATGCATCACTAACGCATCAGGCTTTGCTTTAGCCACTCGCTCAGGCGTAATGCCATAATTCTTAAAATACTCGCTGGAAGATGCCATTAGGGGCGAACCAATACGTTCATTTTGAATACGTAGCCCCATGATAATATCGCAATCGGTCACCTTGCAGCTGCATTTTACTTAAGCCCTCCACGCTTAAAAAATGGCGTATACCACCATCATCATTAAGCTGCGGGCGACTCAAGGATTTATTTAGCTTTAGGCTGGTATCATCAAAGGTTTTACTTTTGCCGGTGATAGTCATAGTCTCTTTATTACCTTGTGTTTTTATTTATATTATTAATCTCAAGCAAGTTTTTAAATACAAGACGTAAAAATCATCTTCAATTACTAGCCTTATATCATTAGGGCTATTATACAAATAAAAACCCGCATACATGACCCAGGTTAGGATAAATTTTAGTATGAGTTTTGATAAGTATATTAACGCATCAAACCGTATTGTCTATGATATAAAACAGGCCGTACCTAGATATAAAACAGGCCGTCATAATTTTAATCGTATTTATCAAATGGTATTTGTTAAACTGCTCCTAACTGTCGCTTTTAGACTATCCCTATATTTTATGTTTAACATTCAACCTTCAGCCAAATTGGACATCCTATGACGACCCTAACGAATTTTCTAACTTCTCTCACAGATGTGGCTACTCAGACTTCTGCACCTACTGATAACCACACTGTGATTCAGCTAAATGCAGTAAACAACGTCATCCTTAATATCTGTGACGTGGGGCAGCAAATCTCAGAGTTATTGCGTCTAGGCGCATTGGCTGATATTCATGGAGAAGCGGGCAATGAAAACATACAAGGTGAGGCGCAAAAAAAGCTAGACGTTATTGCCAATGATTTATTGCTAGATGCTTTAACCAGTAATGCCCATTGTGCAGGTGTTGCTAGTGAAGAGCTTGATCATGCCACACCTGCAAATAACGATGGAGAATTGTTGGTATTATTTGACCTTATAATAATCAAGGTCAGCCAAGTACAGACAATGATTTTTTGCAAAAAGGCACGGCTCAACTAGCAGCAGGATATTTGCTTTATGGCTCGTCAACTATGCTCGCTTTAACCTTTAATAATGAGATATTTAACAAGGATACAGACCGTAAATATCAACATGGTGTGGTGATGTTTAGCCTAGACCCAAAAAGTGGAGAGTATATCTTAGTAGAGGAAAACATTGCGATTAGCGAGGACACCCAAGAGTATGCTATTAACGCCTCTAACTATCGTCACTGGCTCGCTCCCATGCAACAGTATATTGATGAGCTGGTAAAAGGGAAATCTGGCACACGTGGCAAAGACTTCAACACTCGCTGGGTAGCCGCTATGGTCGGTGATGTGCATCGTATCTTATGCCGAGGTGGTATATTCATCTACCCTTATGACACCAAAGATGCAGGTAAGGCTGGAAAACTGCGCCTTATGTATGAAGCCAATCCCATGAGCTTACTTATAGAGCAAGCTGGTGGTCAATCTACTGATGGCACGCAGCGCATTATGGATTATGAGCCAACCAATATTCATCAGCGTGTACCCGTGGTACTGGGCAGTCGTAATGAAGTGCAGTACGTTAAATCATTGCACGTCAAATCATTAGCCGAAGCAAATGAAAACAAGTAACCCTTAACAAAGATGTTCTACTAATTTTAGACACTTTTTAGACACTATATCACTTTATCCCTTAACCGCAATTTTTAACATGGACATCCCTATCATGACAGACAACGCCGTGAATCAATTTTTGAACAACCCCGTAATAACCTCTAGTAAAAATGCTAACATTAAACTGGCAAAAGCCTTGCTTAATCAATCCCGTCAACGTAAAAAATCTTCGCAGACTGTTCTAGAGGGCATTCATTTAATTGAATCCGCACTTGAGCGTGAGCATTTGCCTGTACAGATTATTATCTCTTATTCTGCCCTAACCC
>JAHHUJ010000264.1 GCA_020024075.1 Psychrobacter sp. | reverse complement strand
CAGATCTGCCAGTCAGTCATCAAAAAGCTGAACCTTTGTTAGAGCTATTAAATTATGCAGAGGGTCAGTGGGGGGATCATAAGGCAGAGCAAGATCAAGATATAAGCAAACCGCTGCCTCGCCCTATATTGGTAGTGGCAGAGACTGCCGGTCGCCGTGAGATTCTACTGGAGCTGTTCCGTGGAAAAATCAATATTAAAACCTTTGAGAGTTTACAGCAGTTTTTAGATAGTGAGCTTTATCAAAATAATGAAAAAGCAGTGGGTGACAAGCCTACAGTAGGCTTAACCATTGCACCGATAGAGCGAGGGGCGGTAATAGCCAATCATTTATCGATTATTAGTGAAACCCAGCTATTTGGTAGGCAAGTACTGCAAACCCGTCGCCGTCGTCAAAGTGATGTGTCAGAAGAGTTCTTAATCAAAAGTGTGACCGAGCTCACTGAAGGCAGTCCGGTGGTTCATATAGACCAAGGTATTGGTCGTTATCATGGCCTAGTGACCTTGGATGCTGGCGAAGGTGAACAAGAGTTTATCCATTTAAAGTACGCTGATGATGCCAGTATCTATGTTCCAGTAGCTAATTTGCAGTTAATTAGCCGTTATAGTGGCGGCGATCCTGCCTTAGCGCCCTTGCATAAGATTGGCAGTGGCAAATGGGACAAAGCAAAACAAAAAGCTTTAGAGCAAATTCATGATGTGGCTGCAGAGCTGCTAAATATGCAGGCCCGTCGTCAGGCCAAAGAAGGCATTCATTTTAAAGTTGATACGGCGCAGTATGAGCTATTTGCCAGTCAATTTGCCTTTGAGGAGACACCGGATCAGGCCAACGCTATTGATGCGGTCATACATGACATGAAGCAAAGCAAGCCTATGGACCGGCTTATCTGCGGTGATGTGGGCTTTGGTAAAACGGAAGTGGCGATGCGAGCTGCTTTTATCGCTGTGAACAGTGGCTATCAAGTGGCGGTATTGGTTCCGACGACCTTGCTGGCAGGTCAGCACGAGGATAACTTCAAAGACCGCTTTGCCGATTGGCCGATACGTATCGAAACCTTGTCTCGCTTTGGTGGCAAAAAATATCAAGATCAAGTTTTAGAGGACTTGGCTGCTGGCAAAGTGGATATCGTGATTGGTACTCATAAGTTGCTACAAAAAGACGTTAAATTCGCCAATTTAGGGCTCATGATTGTCGATGAAGAACATCGCTTTGGGGTACGTCATAAAGAGCGTATTAAAGCGATTCAAAGCAATGTTGATAGCCTATCGATGACCGCCACACCTATTCCTAGAACCTTAAATATGGCATTAACTGGTATGCGCGATATGTCAATTATTGCCACGCCGCCGGCAAGACGTTTGGCGATTAAAACCTTTGTGATGCAAAAGACTGACCAGCTCATGAAAGAGGCTATTTTGCGTGAATTATTGCGCGGTGGTCAGGTGTATCTATTGCACAACGATGTGGCCAGTATTGAGCGTATGGCAGAGAATATCCGCGAGCTAGTACCTGAAGCTCGGGTAGGGGTGGCACACGGTCAAATGAATGAGCGTGGGCTGGAGCAGGTGATGCAGCAGTTTTATCACAAGAAGTTTAACGTGTTGGTATGTACCACTATTATTGAAACTGGTATTGATGTGCCTAACGCCAATACCATTATCATTGAACGCGCTGATAAATTTGGTCTAGCACAGTTGCATCAGCTACGTGGCCGAGTGGGACGTAGCCACCATCAAGCCTATTGTTATCTGCTAGTACCTTCCATCAAAGGATTAAAAGGCGATGCAAAAAAACGCCTACGTGCCGTTGAAAGAGCCAACACCTTAGGGGCAGGCTTTATGCTGGCTAGTGAGGATTTAGAAATACGCGGTGCAGGAGAAATCTTAGGCAAGCAGCAAAGCGGTAATATGCAAGCCATTGGTTTTAGCCTGTATATGGATATGCTGGAACGGGCTACCAAAGCCATCAAGGCGGGTAAAGAGCCGGACTTAAATACGCCATTATCTTTGACCAGTGATATTAACTTGCACAGCTCAGCGCTTATTCCAGAAGACTATGTCAATGATGTACCGCAGCGTTTGTTGTTCTATAAGCGCATCAGTAACGCTGAAGATAAAGACACTTTAACCGATATTAGAACCGAGATGATTGATAGATTTGGTGCGCTGCCAGATCAAACCAAGCAGCTATTTGCCATTCATCAACTACGCGTTCAGGCTGAGCCTTTGGCAATTTATAAGATAGATGCTACTAGCAGCAGTGTGGTGTTAGAGTTTGCACCAGATACACCAGTTGAGGCTTTAGCTATTATTCAGTTAATTCAGTCAGATGGTAATCGCTATCGCATGAATGGGGCTTCAGGTATTCGTTACACCAATCCTGATAAGCTACAGACTCCGCAGCAGCGTGTGGAGGTGGTGCGTGAGCTGTTAAACCATTTCTCAAAACACGTGACCGAACCGCAAAAGAAACATAATAACCACCATAAGCAGAATTAAGCTTAATCTATTTACAAAGTCATCATATCGTCATGATGCTTTAATTTAACCGTCATAGCGCTTTAATCTAATTGTCATTAATTATTAGTATCTTATAGTCATCAACTAAAAGCATGA
>JAHHUJ010000263.1 GCA_020024075.1 Psychrobacter sp. | reverse complement strand
GCCTTGATTTATGTATTAGCTTAGGAGGTTTTGTAGCACAAAAACTAGTGATTAACTAAATATAAGATTAGCTCCATAAATAATATATTCCAATAAAAAACCAGCCATATAAATATGGCTGGTTTTTAAATTTAAAGACTAATACTAGCTATGAGTAAAACATTAAGCTAAGTCACGTACCTTAGGCTCACGCTCCCATAGACGAGTCTTAGCATTTTCAATAAAGGCATCCAATTCATCCAGCGGCGTTACGAACTCATCTTTTTCTACAGGTAGTTTACTTAAGATAAATTCATCCGTCGCACCGCAATAAGCAATGGCTTTGCAGTGATTAAATGCATCATTAAACCAGTCTAGTGTAGAGCTGTCTTTGGCCAATTTCTTAGCCACATCTGGCATGATGATACTGACTACTGCATCAAATAACGCAGATGGTGCACCAGCAACTCGTTCATCAGCTTGAATGGTTGTGCCATCATCTAATGTCACTTCGATACTTGGGGCAACAATCTTCACGCTACCGCCTTCCGCTTTAACCGCATTTTCAAACTTCTCAATAGCAGCTTTCTTCGAGCCTGCCCCTACTAAGATACCTACTTGACGACCTTTTAGCGTTTTAGGCGTTAATCCAATAGTTTGAACCGCTGGTGATTTTGGCATATCAACGATAGGTGCTGCAGGCGTAGCAGCTTCAGGCAAATCCATACCTAAGGCATCGGCAACACGGTTTGCTAACTCTTTATCAATATTTAACAGGTGACTTAAGGTACGGGTACGCACATATGCAGTTTCGACCTTACCCAGCTCAAAGGCAAAGGCTGAAGCAATGTGCGCTTGCTCAGCTGGGGTCTGACTGCGATAGAACATACGTGGCTGACTATAATGATCAGCGAAGCTTTCCGCACGGACACGGCCTTTAACGCCATCATCTAATTGCTCATTGAAAGACTTGAAGCCTTGCTTATAGTTAGCACGTGGCTTGTTAGGCTCTAAACTTTGTGGTTCGTATAGAGTACGACCTTTAGGCACCTGCATTTGCATGTGACCATCTTGCTGGTTATGGGCAAATGGACATTTTGGCGCATTAATTGGAATCTGCGCAAAGTTAGGACCACCCAAACGTTTAAGCTGAGTATCTAAATAGCTAAATAAACGGCCTTGTAATAACGGGTCATTACTAAAGTCGATACCTGGTGGCAAATGTGATGGGCAGAATGCTACCTGTTCAGTTTCTGCAAAGAAGTTATCTGGGTAACGGTTCAACACCATTTTACCCACAATTTTCACTGGCACTAACTCTTCTGGAATTAGTTTAGTAGCATCTAAGTGGTCAAATGGAAACTTCTCAGCTTCTTCTTCAGTGAATAACTGAACCCCAAACTCCCACTCAGGGTAATCCCCTGCTTGGATAGATTCAAATAAATCACGACGGTTGTAATCAGGGTCTGCGCCTGAAATCTTAACCGCTTCATCCCAAGTTAGTGACTGAACGCCTAACTTTGGCTTCCAATGGAAACGAACGAAAGTGCTTTTTCCCTCAGCATTAATCAAGCGATATGAGTGAATACCGAAGCCTTCCATCATGCGTAAGCTACGTGGAATAGCACGGTCACTCATCAACCAAATTAAGTTGTGCATGGTTTCAGGTGTCAATGACACAAAATCCCAAAAAGTATCATGGGCTGAGGCCGCTTGTGGGAAGCCACGATCTGGCTCAGGCTTAACCGCATGAACGAAGTCTGGGAATTTCATCGCATCTTGGATGAAGAAGATAGGCATATTATTGCCGACGATATCCCAGTTACCCTCGCTAGTATAAATCTTAACCGCGAAGCCGCGCACATCACGAGGCGTATCTTTTGAACCTTTGTTACCGGCTACGGTTGAGAAACGGGTAAATAAAGGCGTTTGCTTACCAGTCTCAGTCAAAATCTTAGCAGTGGTATACTGCTCTAATGATTCGGTAAGCTCAAAATAACCATGCGCTCCAGTACCGCGAGCATGCACGATACGCTCTGGAATACGCTCATGGTCAAAGTGGGTAATTTTTTCACGTAACACAAAATCTTCTAGTAAAGAAGGGCCACGAGGACCTGCTTTTAGAGAGTTTTGGTTATCAGAGATGACCACACCTTGTTTCGTGGTAAGGTTTGGCACACTGTCATCGGCTTGATATTGTGGCTCACCACCTTTTCCTGTGTGTGGACACTTGTTATTGGCTGGGTCATTATGATCAATATTATCCTTCATTATTATATCCTTGCTGGGTGAGTTGTTTTTATCTCAGTAAAGCCAGAATGTGTTGTTTGCTAAATCTAACTGACTTAACTTGATAATACGGCCTAGCTATATAAACTGCATTTAATCGAACTAACTTACATCTACATCCATCTACATCGACCTACATTTTGCAGCTTAAAAATCCATCTCCTTGCTATATTACCTAAGTCGATAAAAACACCTGTTTAGATTTAGTTAGATATGTAGCCACAGTGTTAATAAGATAGTTGTTTCACCCACCCAAAGTTACTCAAGGATATTTACCATAACAAATTGATTTAATTGTGAAAGTATTTACTAATTACCGCTTCAATATCATGGCGTATTACTGACACAC
>JAHHUJ010000262.1 GCA_020024075.1 Psychrobacter sp. | reverse complement strand
CCTTAGGAACTTAACTCATGGCATCACAATTTAATTTATTTCGATATCGCCGCTTTACCCCGATGTTTTTTACACAATTTTTAGGGGCATTTAATGACAATTTCTTTAAACAGGCTTTGATATTGGTACTGACTTATACTGCTGCCTCTAATATGACAATGGAAGTCAGCACCGTCAATAACTTAGCGGCTATGTTATTTATTCTGCCCTTTTTCTTATTTTCAGCATTGGCAGGTCAAATAGCAGATAAGTTTGAAAAGTCGCGCCTTACTCGTTACATCAAGATATTAGAAATCGTTATTATGGTACTTGCGGCAGTCGGTTTCATGTTTAATCTGTATTGGCTACTCTTCCTATCTTTATTTTTATTAGGGGCTCAATCTACCTTTTTTGGCCCTATAAAGTATGCGTATTTGCCACAAGCCATGAAGCAGGATGAATTGGTTGGTGCCAATGGATTGTTCCAAACAGGCACGTCTTTGTCTATTATTTTAGGGATGATATTTGCTGGATTATTTACCCAGCTCGACAATCAAATTTATTGGGTTAGCGGATGTATTTTAGTCATTGCAGCGCTTGGTTTCCTCGCCTCAAGTTTTATTCCTAATACGCCTGCTGTACAGCCCAACCTTAAAGTAGACTGGAATATTTTTACCACCAGTATGGAGACTATCCGGTACTTGTACTCCCTACGCTATTTATTTTTTATTATTTTAGGCAACAGTTGGTTCTGGTTTTATGGTGCCGCATTTTTGACACAAACGCCTCAAATTAGTAGAGATATTTTAAAGGCTGATGAGTCTGTTGTCATCCTACTGCTGATGCTATTTTCTGTGGGTGTCGCTGTTGGCTCATTACTATGCAAAACTTTGACAAAAAATCAGGTGAGCCTACGCGTATTGCCCTTTGGATTACTAGGTCTTAGCCTATTTGCAGTGGACTTGTACTTTTCTTTATCTAACCTTCAAATAGCCTCTGATACATTGCTTGGTGTGCGTGAGGTACTTAACATCCAAGGTAGCTGGCGATTTATGGCGGATTTATTATTTTTGGGTATGAGTGGCGGTATTTATATTGTGCCTTTATATGCGTCTATGCAGGCTTATGCGCCTAAAAGTCATAGAGCCCGCATTATTGGTGCTAATAATATTTTTAATGCCATATTTATGGTGTCGTCTGCTCTATTCTGTATTGCCATACTATCTGTTCTAGAGCTTAGCTTACCAAAGCTATTTTTAATCACTGGCATACTTAATATTATCTTTGGTACGTGGTTATATTTTAAGCTTAAAAAGCATCATGGCACTATGACAATCGTGGACAATGATGTTGTGTAAGGTGTATCGCCTAACATTACAACAATATTAACGCTATAGATTTACAGATAAAATGAATACAATTAAAACATTTGGCGTCAAAGATACTAACAACCAAATAAGAGTCTTACAATAGTTAAGGATAAGTTATGAATGATGTATCATCAAAACCGTCAAAACAACTGTCACCTTTGGATAATGTCATTGTCGGGTTTGATAGGGCGCTACGGTCTATAGTGCCACACTCTAACCCCAGTACTCGCCCATTGCCTGTAACAAGCGATGAGTTACCAGAGCTGTCTATTGATGAGGCGCGTCATGTGGCAGGACTAATGCGAATCAATCACACCGGAGAGGTTTGTGCTCAAGGTTTGTACCATGGACAAGCCTTTACAGCAAAAAATGCGTCAGTCAAACAAGCCATGCAGCATTCATCTGATGAAGAGATTGACCATCTAGTCTGGTGCGAGACACGTTTGGACGAATTAAGCAGTCATCCCAGTGTGTTTACGCCTGTATGGTACGGTTTATCCTTTGGCATGGGTGCGATTGCTGGCATGATATCCAATGAATTTAGCTTAGGGTTTGTGGCAGAGACTGAGACGCAAGTGAGCGAGCATCTGCAAGACCATATTAGCCAATTACCAAAGCAAGACAAGCGCAGCCGCGAAATATTGGCGCAAATGGACATTGAAGAGTTACAGCATCGTGACGCTGCCATTAGTTATGGTGGAAAAGCACTGCCTAAACCTGTAAAAGCGGTCATGCGACAAATGGCAAACGGTATGAAAGGCGTGGCGTATCATCTTTAGCCTTGTTTTATTATGGCTATTTTTACTAATTCTAATCTTAGCCACACCTCTGTAATATTATTCAAACATTTGAATAGTGGGCAATTTATAACTTATTTGTTAGGCTATGACTAAATTTTGAACACTCCAAAGACCCTAGTCTACTAATTTTGTTAATCATTTAAGTAATAAGGATATACCAGCATGCCTAAAACAAAAATTGTTATGCGTTCAATTTTGTCAGTTAATTTACTGTGTCTTATGGGTGTTTACGCCCATGCCGAAGCTCCCTACGATGAGCTTCGCAATCAACCAACGGTTACCACAAACACAACTTATAACGGCGATAGCTGGGCACCAAGAGCGACTGCTGTCAATACAGGTCAATCTAACGATGTGATTCAGAGTCATGATGGCGTAACTGCCTCACAGCAATTGCAACAGCGTATTGAGGCGCTTGCAAGTCAACCTCTTACCCCCTCTACGCCGCAAGTTAACCCTACCTTTAATACGCCTGATTCCACTGCTAGAGTACCG
>JAHHUJ010000261.1 GCA_020024075.1 Psychrobacter sp. | reverse complement strand
AAGACAGTGGCTGGATATTGAACTGCATGCCATTTTCAGCAATAAAAGCCCCTTGTGGTGGCAATTCACCAGACTGCATACCTGCATTAATGGTGCTACAACCCGAAGTTAAGCCTATGGTCACGGCAAGTGCTGTGCTTGTGAGCAAGGATTTGCGGTGTTCTAAAAAATTCATGCTAACTTCTCTACCTTCATTCCGAATTCCGACCGACTCTACCCCTTAATGGTTGAGATTAAGAGTCAACTAAGTTTATAGCAAATATGGTTAGGGGTAACTCTGCTTTTTAATAAAAACTGTTAGGGTAAAATAAACCCATTATCCGAACTATTTTAACATTAAATTAAGAGAGTTTCCCAAATATGAGGGCATCTTACTATAAAAATTCAGGATATATAGGATAAAAGTAAGGAATTGAACGGCTAGTCAAGAATTTATGATTGTGAATAGCAATACCAATGGCATACGGACATCCTGAGTAGGACAGTAAAGATAGCTACTACCACCACTCAGGCTCGTTCGATTCCGCTCTTGCTTCTCGTCTGCGGGAAGCAGTGCCATCAACCTGCACCGTATCCGCTGCAACTTCTGCAATAAAGCGTGAAACTTTGTCAAAGTAACCAGCGAAACTTGAGTAATAGTCAGGGGCAGTTAAATACAGGTGGGTCTTGGCTCGGCTACAGGCTACATAGAACAGCTTACGCTCTTCCTCTAGCTCCTCAAATTCATGCAAAGAGCGGTGGTGCGGTGTTAGCCCATCAACTAAGGCGTTGACGAAGACCACTGGCCACTCAAGACCCTTGGCACTATGAATGGTAGAAATAGTGACTGCATCGGGCTCTTGTTGGTCCGGCTCACCCATAACCGCCACTGAGTCATTGGGCGGATCAAGTGCTAAGTTCTCCAAGAAGTTATCTAAGCTGCTGTGCTCACCTGCTAGGTTAATTAGCACTCGGAAGTCCTCAGAGCGATCGCGCCAATTGTCCTCAAGTGTCTTTAGGATAGGTAGATAAAAGTCTATTAAGGTTTGCAAGATATCGGCCACAGTCTCTTGCTGTTCAGCCTTAATCAGCACATGGTATAGCTCGGTAATGTGCTCTTTATTTTTGGTTAGCTTAGGATCGAGTAGCGGCTGCAACGAGTCATTACTACTGGTAATGGCCTTGGTAATCTTGCTGGCGGTCACATCGCCAACCCCACTAAACAAGGTAAGAATGCGGTGCCAAGCAATGGTGTCATTGGGGTTGTATAAGATTTTTACCAATGCCAAGATGTCTTTGATATGGCGCTTTTCAATAAACTTAATACCGCCAACTACAATGAAGGGAATGTTGTGCTGCATAAATTGCAGCTGAATCTCGTTAGATTGAAACGAGGTGCGGCTGAGTACCGCAAAATCATTAAAATCATGCTCTGGCTTTAAGTCGATGATTTTATTGGCAATGTATTTGGCTTCTTCTTTTTCATTACTACGACGTGCTAATACTGGCTTTGAGCCAGTAACGGCTAAATTGGAATACAGTTGTTTTTGATAGCCCAAGGTGATTTGCTCGGACAGCGCGTTGACATAATCTAAGATGGCAGGCGTGCTGCGATAATTCTGCTCAAGTTTAATTAGCTTGGCTTCGGGGTAGCTGTCACCGAACAGTAGAATGTTTTCGTAATTGGCACCGCGAAAAGCATAAATACTTTGGTTGTCATCGCCCACTACCATGAGTGATACGTTATCCGGCTCACAGATGTAGTCAATTAATTGCTTTTGCGGAATGTTGGTGTCTTGATACTCATCGACCATCACATGACGGTAAGTGTCTTGTATCAGCTTACGAAACTGTAGGTTGTTTTTTAGATGACTGACCACTTGGCTGATAATGTCATCGAAATCATACAGATGATTGGCGCGCTTATAGTTGTGATATTCCATCGCTAGCTTTTCAATGACTGGAATATGGATGGCGATATCAGGATAGTCGTTTTCGATTAAGTCTCGCAGTAGGATGTGCCGGTTGCGTGAGGTGGAAATCAGCTTTTGCAGTGTATTTTTACGCGGGAAAGCCTGCTTCATGTTTTTACGCACAATGCCTTGCTCTTTGCAGATCATATCTAGCGCATCTTCACTATCGCCGGTGTCCAAAATGGTGAATTTAGGGTTAATCCCCAATAGACCAGAGTAGCGGCGTAGCAGCATATTACAGAATGAGTGGAAGGTGCCACTGGTAATGGCATTCAGATCTAGGCCATTTAACGCTCTATTGTTCGCCAAACTTTCGGCCAATAAGTTTTTGACTCGGCCTTTGATTTCATTGGCAGCTTTTCGGGTGAAGGTCAGTAAAAGGATGCTATTGGGTGAAGCGCCACTTTCAATCAAGTAACTGGTGCGGTAGGTCAGGGTTTTGGTTTTGCCAGATCCGGCACCTGCGATGACCAGTACCTTACCCTCGATGGTGGTGGTCGCCAATAACTGACTGGGGTTTAACTCGCCAGCATAGTCAACTTCACTTACTGCTAGGACTTCATTATCTGGTGTATAGCTTTCTTTTTGATTTTGTTTTGACGCTTTATCAACCGAATCTGGGGTAATCAGATTGGCCTCAAGCTTGGCAATAGACTGACGCAAATGCTGCATCTTGTGGCGAACGTCTTCACTTAGGTTGG
>JAHHUJ010000260.1 GCA_020024075.1 Psychrobacter sp. | reverse complement strand
GGGATAAGTTGATGAGTAGGGTTAGGTTATAAAGCAAAGCTAAAGCTATACAAAATCACAAGCATAAAAAAACCCTCAAACTAATTTAGCTTGAGGGTTTTTTATGCTATTAAGCAGTATTCGGTATAAAGATGGTGGCTCGAGGCAGAATCGAACTGCCGACACAAGGATTTTCAATCCTTTGCTCTACCAACTGAGCTATCGAGCCGTCTTTATGAGGTCGCTATTAAACTAAATATTTGATGACCTGTCAACCCTTTTTGTAAAAATAAATCAAAATAGTTGAAATAATATAAAAAAAGGGTCAGATATTCAGATTTAGCGGCTATTTTACCCGAATTAATTCATATTCGCTCATAATTCTATGAACTTGCTCGTCAACGGGCATAAATTGACGAACCCCTTTTTTAATTTCTTTATCGTATACCATCTTAATAAACTTGGCATCGATGCCTCGATTAACGTTTTCAGGATGCATGGCTAAATACTGGAGACGCTTGGTATCGGTCTGACCATCATCAAAGCAGCCAATAACGGCAATGGGCTTATCATTAAACATACCCACATACATCAGAGCGCCGCGTTTAAAGGCTGATTCAAAAAGAGTCAGAACTGCTTCGCTATCTTCTAGCTCCCCTATATTGGCATTTTCAGCAGTATAGAGCTTAGCAATACGCTCACGCAGTTCACCGTCATGAGTGGTCTCACGCATGATAGGGGCATCAAAAGAATTAATGGCAACGGCTTCTAATGGCATACTTAACTTCCCAGAGGTTGAATGGTGATTTTGGATATTGGATAGTTTGGATAAATAATTTGGATAAATAAAGTGGCTTGAATTAAGTTAAAGACAGTATTTTAACAAACTATCTGGGTTTAGAGGGGGCATATATGGCTTAAAAGTATTACCTTTGCTATCATCAAGCGATGTTTGTTATTTTTATCGCTATTTAGCGACTGTTAACGGGTATTGTTTTTTTTATTAACCAGCTATTTATTAACGAGCCAATTATTTATTAGTGAGCCTTACTGCCATGACTACTGCAATAAATTCAAATCCAGCCAATCGTCCCAATCGTGTTGCCAGCGTAGAGCGTAATACTGCTGAGACTCAAGTGAGCGTGACTGTCAACCTAGATGGAACAGGTCAGGGTAACATTGACACTGGCGTGCCTTTTTTGGATCACATGCTAGATCAAATCAAACGTCACGGACTTTTTGATTTAGACATCACCTGTAAAGGCGATACTTATATTGATGACCACCATAGTGTGGAAGATACCGGAATTACCCTAGGTCAGGCCTTTGCCAAAGCCTTGGGTGACAAAAAGGGCATTCGCCGCTATGGCCACTTCTACGCCCCACTAGATGAGTCATTAACTCGTGCGGTGGTCGACATCTCGGGTCGCCCAGGTCTGCATATGGACATTCCTTTTACCCGCTCACACGTGGGCAGCTTTGATGTAGACTTATTCAGCGAATTCTTCTTTGGTTTTGTGAACCACGCTTGGATGACGGTACACTTAGATAACTTAAAAGGCAAAAACAGCCACCACCAAATCGAATGTACTTTCAAGGCCTTTGCCCGTGCACTGCGTATGGCGTGTGAATACGATGAGCGTGCGCTAAATACACTGCCTTCTACCAAAGAAGCGCTGTAATTTGTTTTGTAACTTGTAATCTGCTTCGCAAAAAGCTAAATAGTGATAAGATAAGAGATCAAGACTGGAGGCGTAAAGCTTCTGGTCTTTTTTTATGGTAATTAAATTTAGTCCCCCAAAGTGATAAAAGCCGTTTATAATTTATTGAGTTATATAGCAAAAACCAATAAGCCAAAGAGACCAATTTATGACCAAAATCGCACTTTTAGACTATGGCATGGGCAATCTGCATTCAGCCAGTAAGGCATTATCGGCAGTGGGGGCTGAGGTGTCTATTACCAATGATCCCAAAATCATTCGTGCGGCGGATAAAATCGTATTTCCTGGGGTAGGGGCGATGCGGGACTGCATGGCGCAAATGCGCGAACAGGGGATTGATAAGGTGGTACAGGAAGCTGCCTTTAATAAGCCGGTCATGGCTATTTGTGTCGGTATGCAGGCACTATTTACCGAGTCGTTGGAGTTTGAACATACTCAGTGCTTAGATATCATTGCAGGTCAGGTAAAAAAGTTTGAGCCAAGTTGGACAGATGAGCAAGGGGCCACCATAAAGATTCCGCATATGGGCTGGAACACCATCTCTGGTATAGACCGCAGTCACCCGCTTTGGCAGGGCATTGATGAGCATGCGCATTTTTACTTTGTACACAGTTACTACTGTGCCCCTGAAGATACTTCGGTAACGGCTGCTGTCTGTGATTATGGTCAGCCCTTTTGTGCCAGCATCATCAAAGACAACTTATTTGCCACTCAGTTTCACCCTGAAAAGAGTCATAAAGATGGGCTGCAACTCTTGAAGAACTTTGTTGAGTGGCAGGTTTAGCAGGTTTGGATCGACGCCTTATGATGTTTACTATAATATTACTTGCTTTTTAATCATATTTTTAGTGTCTAAGTTTAGGGGCTACAACTGAGATTTAAAAGCTATAAATAAGAGCTATTAAAGATGATGAAATCACAATTTCAGTTAATGGCTCAATATAATGCCTTAATGAA
>JAHHUJ010000026.1 GCA_020024075.1 Psychrobacter sp. | reverse complement strand
GCCAAAGCACCGCCTCCATTAAGGTACGTGCTCGCCCATCATGTAGGAAGGTGGCTTGCGGATCTACCGTTTGTGCCAGACCAATCCCCCATAGCGCAGGGGTTCGCCACTCATAAGAGGTGGCTAAGAATTCAACTTGTGCCTCTTTACTAGGCAACTTGCCAGCGATAGTGCGGTCTGCTAAATCCTCTCCCATATCATGCAACAATAAATCTGTATAAGGGTAGATAACCTGACCGTGCTGCTCTAGGTTATTATCGTTGCCCTTAGGAAGCTGATAACGAGGAGTGTGGCAGCTTTGACAGCCTATATCATAAAAGCGTTTTTTACCAGCTAACACCATTTTATCATCGGCGTTACGACGATCAGGAACCGCTAGGTTTTGGGTATAGAACTCAACGAACTTCGCCACTTCATCACTCACTTCAATGGGCGGTTTGCCATCGCCCTGATCGTCAGCTCCGGTAGGGGCATTTAAGCATTCAGGTTGATTTTTGGTACAAGACTCCACAGGACGAATATGAGATGTCAGCCCCATATCCTCATTAAAGGCACTCATATTTTGGGTAATGAGGCGAGTCTGCCCTGCTTTCCAGCCAAACCTTCCTAATGCTTGCTTGCCTGTTTCTGGATCTATAACCCAATTATATTTACCACTAATGCCATCCTGATCCTTATCCTCACTATCTGATTGACGCTTAATGGCTTGCTCTGGGATGTATTCTAATAAGCCTAGCCCAATCATAGGTAGGGCCACTCGAGGTGAAACCATTAACTCTGGATCAAAAGGCCCATAGCCAGGATTTTCGAGCTGAAAATTAGGGCGACGTAAATTGACCACATAGCCATCTTCAAAAGTTACCGGAACTTGCGTCCAAGTCACTTTAATTCTGGCTTCAGCGGGCACCCCTTGTACCCCTCTATCTTGTAGTTGCCCCCCATAGACAGGATGAGCGACCTTCTCCATTTGCGACTGACTTAAAGCTTTGCGCTGCTCTTCGGTTGCCGCCGGAATCGCCAATCGAATGAGTAAACTGTCTGCATCATCTTCAGCGTGCAAAGGAGCGTGTCCTCGGCCATCTTTGATGTGACAAGACTGACAAGCTGCGACATTAAACAAAGCCCCCAACCCATCTCTACTATCAGTGCTAGCAGGAGCTACGACCCACGGCTGTTTAAAAAAGGCATTACCGATAAAAAAACTACCTTTTCGAGAAGCAGAAATATTAGAAGCAGGCTTTGAGTAACTCTCACTGGAGGTAATGGTAATACCAGTATCTCCCCCTTGTTTTATCTCTTGAGGGTCAAACGTAACCAACTGATTATAAGGAACTCCTGCTAAGTCCTCAATAACTTGAGTTCTAGCACTAACGCTTTGTGAGTCTTCAGCACTTTTTGATGAATCCTGACACCCGCTCAAAGCCAGTACCGATAACGTGGCTAGCATACCAAGGGTTAATGTTTTTTGGGAAGGAAATAACATAGGCGTTAACTTAAGTGGTTTTTTGAATAAAAAATAAATATAGGCTGCTAAAACAAAAACACGCTGCCAACTTTGTGTCGACACCGTGTCTATTATTAATCAATATTTTTACAATCAACTTTCATAACAATCATAAGCTTAAAACTGTGTGCCACTATCGGCATCTAGATTTTCAATACCTAAGCTTTTTGCTGAGTATTCAATGGCATCAGTCAAAGATTTTAGGTCAGTAATAGCAGACTCTACCCAGCCTCGGCGCTTATTCTGCTCCTCTGCCGAAATACCATGCTTAGTCGCTTGGCCTACGGTAGCAATCATTTGATCCACTTTAATGCCGTTTTTCTCACCTTGCTCAACAATGGTATTAAAGCTATTCTCAACTTTATCAAATTCTGCTTGTAACTTATCAGCAGCTTCTTGTTGACCAGCGTCATTTAAGAATTGCTTAATCCCATAGCCCCCAACCGTAGTGCCTGCAACTGTTTTATATTCACCTTCAAATAAATTCTGAATACCACGAGCATTATTGGTATAGCTTAAATGAGTCAAGTCACTAAAGCATTCGTGTTCATCTTCGGTTGAGCCGGTAACGAAAGCTACCTGCATACGCTCTGATGCTAACTCACCCAAGGCTAGACTGCCCATTTGATAGAATAACTGGCGTACCGCATTGTCTGCGCTGCGAGCCATTAGATCACTGCGTAAAGTGTTTTCTGAGTTTGGTTGCCACTCAGCCACCATATCCGTTAAGTCATTGACTAGTAACTGAGTTGCTGCTTTTAGATACTGACCACGCTTAGCACACACGGCTGCATCTACCGTATTGCCTTCACCGCTGGTACAGTGTGCGTCTGTCATATAATCCGTAACAGGGCGATTACCAGCTCCTGCTGCAGTACCATTGATATCTTGGCCCCACAGTAAAAACTCAATAGCATGGTAGCCAGTAGTGACATTAGCTTCACTGCCGCCAATTTCATTCATTTCGGCTAACAGCTCAGGGGTAACATCCTTCGTATCCTGTTGAATACTGCCAACGGTAATACTGTCTGAATTAATAATATTGTCTTTACTGTTATATTCTCCAGCATAGCCCTCAGAGACATAGTCAATTAAAGCCTCATCTAGTGGCCAAGCATTCACCTGCCCTTCCCAGCCGTCAACACTACCCAAAGCTCGCTTATCATTTGCGGTCACAAACCCTTCATCAAATCGAAAAACTTCCGTTTGTGAATACGGTTGACGGGCCACTTTGTAAGCTGCTCTAGCCGCTTCTAAATTAGCTTGCGTTGGCTCTGCTAAGAATACATCTACAGCTTGTTGCAGCTTTTTGGCTTCTGTTAAGGAGTCCTCATAGGCCGCCTGCGCCATATCTGCATAGTTGGTAAGCAATTGATTAATAGAGGCTTCCGATGCCTTTATTGTTGCATTATTTGCTTGCTGTTGATTGTCTGTTGTCACTTCATCGCTATTTTGAGTGGTGTCTTGTTTTTCTTTTGAACATCCTGATAAGGCTAGCGTCGCTATAAATGCTGATATCAAACCCGTGTTTAACTTAGGTCTAATTGAGGGACGATTCTTTGCTGGAGCCATAAGATTTTCTCAGAGTTGTCTGGTTAAAATTAAGCTAATAAATAGCTGTTAAATATAATTATAGTAGTATTGATAACCATTATCAATAAAAAACTAACACAATATTACTACCATTTACAAACTACAACTCTCCTCGACTATCATTCATAGCTGTCGTCAAAAAACAGACAAAAAAATAAGCCGACACTAGGTCAGCTTATCTTCTTAGCTATGTCAAATCCATAGCCATAATACTAGAAGTTAACTATCAATATAAGCTTCGTGCTTACAATATAAGCTGCGTGCTTAATTAACAATTACCTTAAATCAGCAATTATTTTAAATTTTGTGGCGCATTTAATTTAATTTCAACACGGCGGTTTTGCATTCTGCCTTGTTCAGTGCTGTTGTCAGCAATAGGCTGGCTCTGACCATAACCTAAAGTTTGGATACGGTAGCTTGCAACACCACGATTTACTAGGTAACCCGCTACTGACTGAGCACGACGTTGTGATAAGCCTTGGTTATAGGTTGGGTTACCCACGCTATCAGTGTGACCCATTACCGTAACTGTAGTTTGGTCATACTGGTTCATAGTAGAAGCCAACTTGTCTAGCGTATTGTAGAAAGATGGATTGATGTTAGTGCTGTCATGAGCAAAAGTAATGTTGCCAGGCATAATCAGATCAATGTTACCTTGACCATCATGCTTCACTTCTACCCCAGTACCTGCCATTTCTTTTTCAAGCTGTCTTTGCTGATTTTCCATGTAAGTACCGATAGCACCACCAAGAACCGCACCAATTGCAGCGTCACGACCTGTCTTCTCACCACCAGTAACTTTAGAAATACCAGCACCAGCAGCAGCGCCACCTAGAGCACCTAAAGCACCTTTGTGAATAGTCTGTTGGCCGGTTACAGGATCAGTAGTACAGCCCACTAAAGCTAGAGATGAAGCTAATGCAGCAATAATTAATTTATTATTCATATTCAATCCTTAAAATTAAAATTTGTTAAGTGGCTATTTGCCAAATCCATCTACTTTATAGACAGTCTATTTGTACCATCTAATCCTAACTTAGAGACTGAGACATCTGACTCCTGATAATCTCTATATTAGGATAAGCCTTCAAAGAAGCTATACAATGGGTTGGATAACTGTATAACTATCATTATAAGTAGAAAGATTCACTTAATAAAGTTAGCAAATGTTTCATAGAATATTATGCCGTTTTCTACCTTATACTATGTAATATTTTGTGGTTTTGATGTATGACATCTATACACTATATAACACAACGCAACTACTGTATAACGGCATTAGAACGACGTTTTCTTTGTTTTATTAAGCCCCGCACTCAATCACAAATAAATGGGCTCATTAATTCATACTTATTACTAGCTTACTCGCATTGAGTTATATTTTTGGATGGGTAATTGTATTTGCCTAAATAACGTACATTCGCCTTAATAAAACACGTTTGCCTTAATAAAATACATTTATCTTAATAAAATACAGTATTAAAGGGAGTCACTTGCTCACTATGCACCCCTGAATCTACTTTATGTTAGCAAAGACCATTGTTATCAGGGTAAGGCGTGGTTTACAATTGTAAACTGTGTTTGCTAGAAACTTAGTATTATTTCATACAGTTATTTGCTTTAAAGCCTTGAGTGCCGTTATGCTTAGCTTATTAATTAACTTAAGCTTATAGCGGTAAGCTGGGTGACCGAACTATCATCCATTATGTTTTTGAACAACCTATACGGTCTTTTTTATGAAAAATAAAATAAAAAATATATATCAAAATTTACATACCAAAGCACCTATAATCGGTAAAGCCGCATCTTTGGCTACTGCAGCTGGGGTGATCGGTACCAATACCCTAGCTTATGGCATACCTTTATGGTTGCTAGGCGTTACCAAAATAGCTACCGGATCTAGTGTTGCCGACAAAAACGTCATCAAAATTGCGAAGCATTGGATTAATACCAATAACTTACTTATAGATAGTGTCCTGCCTGAGCGAGACTGGCGTATCGAACTGCCTGATGATCTTGAAGAGGATAAACAATATCTGTTAATCAGCAATCACTTGTCTTGGGTCGATACCAGTATCGTGCAATATATCAGCCAAGATCGCCTGCCACTGACTCGCTTTTTTACTAAATACAATCTGATCTATATTCCCTTTATTGGTCAAGCCTTCTACTTCTTGGACTTCCCTATGATGAAGCGCCATTCTAAAGCAGAGATTGCCAAAAACCCCAGCCTAAAAGATAGAGACATATTAGAGGCCAAGCGTGCTTGCGAATTGCTCAAGGACAAACCTTTTGCTTTACTCAACTACTTAGAAGGCACGCGCTTTACACCCAAAAAGCGTGAGGCTCAAAACTCCCCTTATAAAAACCTACTAAAGCCAAAAGCGGGTGGCATCTCATTGGCCATTCAAGCCTTAGGCCCCCAAATCGATGGTATCTTGGAAATGACCATAGTCTATCCAGACGGCAGTCCATCTTATACTGACTTATGGAAAGGCAATGTCAAACGCCTAGGAGTACACGTGCAGCGTATTGATATCCCGCAAGAACTATTTACTGCTATTGAAGAGGGTGACTACAATAATGATGAGGCGATGAAGCAAGCCATGTATGCTTGGTTGGATGAAATCTGGAAAAATAAGGATGAACAAATTTCACGCATGAAAGCTGATTTCAAAGACTCACCTAAATCTTTATAAACTCAATTCTTTATAATTATTTATGGCTTTGCAATCTTGGTTTGATAAACTGTACTCACTCCTTTCTCAGTAACTACCAAAGGCTTAAGACCCTCTTAATCTAAAGGCATAGCAGCAGATGACAGACCCTTATAATACCCATAGCAAGGCACTCTTAGGCAGCCCTGACAACAACCCTCACCATAGTCAGGGTCAACCAAACAATCCTTTGAGAAGCAAAACTGCGACAAAACTGGCTTTGTGGTATGACATTGTGATGCTGCTGGTCATTGTAATTGACCTAAGCCTCATTAGCCTTGACTTACTGTTAATGAGTCAATTTATGGCTCAAGTGGCTGAGTGGTTAAACCTGTCACAACAACTACAGTTTTATGCACAAAACATTCATCACCCTCTACGGGTAATAGGTGGCTTCTTTACTATATTCTTAATTGCAGAGTTGGTATTGCGTTGGTTTTTATCTATATTAGGGAAAGAGTACAGCCGATGGTTCTTCTTCCCTTTCGCCCATTGGTATGAAGTACTGGGCTGTTTTCCGCAGTTTCGTGCCTTAAGATTATTACGGGCATTTTTTATTGGGCGTAAGCTATACCAGCTCGGCTACCAAGTTTTGCCACAAAAATGGATTAACAGTGGTAAATTCTATTACGACCTGATATTTGAAGAGTTATCAGACCGCGTTATCTTGACCGCCACGGATAACTTGCGCCAACAGTTTGCCGATGAGCAGGCCAACCAGCGCTTCATTGATGAAACTTTTAATAAAAATCGTCCACAAATACAGGCCATGTTATCGTCTATACTAAAACAAGAGCTTGGACCTCAGCTTAAGCAGATGGCACACAGCCAAGCTACACATGAGCTATCAATACAGGTCGGGGTCGCCATTCAAGAAGCCTTAAACAACACGCCTGAATTAAGACGCTATCTTCGCCTGATCCCCATAGCAGGCGGCTTGATTGAAGATCAATTACATAGCATTAGCCAAAATATCGGTGAGAATATCACGCAAACCTTATTTTCACACTTAACCCAAAGTCACATTACAGATGCCCTCATTGATGAGGTCGCAAAAGCAGTGGCCAATATCGACTTACAAAATCCAGAGTTAGATGCTTTGGTGAACAGTATAATTAACGATGGACTGACCGCATTTGAAAACCAAGTCAAAGTTCAGCAATGGAAACATCAAGAATACTTGCATCTATAGCGTATTACTATAATAATCAATGCAAACAAATAATCAGTACCAACAAATAATCAATGCGAACAACAACACCATCAAAAAACATACTCATCACGCCCTTATTAAGCTCACAATTTATTAAAAAACTTTGCTATTTTTTTCTTTAAGGATTTGTTATGACAGCCCCAACAGAGGTTACTTCGTCATTAAAAATGTATGGCAAGATGCTGACCTTCACTCGCATCAAACTTGAAACAGCTGATCTTAGTGAGATTGATGCCTATTTGGCCGCTAACTTGAGCAATAAAAATAGCCAAATCCCAATCATTATTGATAGTGACGTGGAGCAAGACTTGGATGCCTTAGTAGACCTTTTTTGGTCATGGGGACTACAGCCTATCGGAGTGGTCACCGGCATCCTTGACGAAGCAGCCAAATCTTTACGCTTAGCTATCTTCCCAGGAGATGGCAAACGTATTGAGCTGCTCAGACCTGCCAAAAAACAGACAGCTACAGCTGCAACCCCTCAAGCTACGGTTAATGCCACTGTAACCACGCAGAATGAAGCAGGCAGTAAAACGGTTAGCCCCGCCCAAGCACAAAGCCCTGTTAATGAAACAGCAATGCACACTGAAGAGACAAGCTTGACTGAAGCCGATGCCATGACCACGTTGTTTTATGATCAAATGCTACGCTCAGGACAAAGCATCAACCATGTGGGAGGAGATTTGGTCTTGACCGATAGTGTCAATAATGGTGCTGAAGCCATCACTGACAATAGCCTACATATCTATGGCCGAGCACAAGGTCGCTTAGTGGCTGGAGCCACAGGTGATAAAGACGCTAGAATCTTCTGTCAACGCTTTAACCCTTCACTAGTCTCTGTCGCAGGCACCTACTGCTTACATGACAGTATCCCTGCTGAGGTGATCGATAAGCCGGTTCAGGTTAGATTTGTGGAAGGCCAAGGCTTAGTATTTGAAATATTGAAAGACAGCTAAGCAGATAACAAATAACCATCAACGGAGGGTTAGATTAAAGTAAGCAGGCCCATTCAGTAAGAAAATAGAAATAAAAACTTGCATTAAATTCACACACATAACCTTGCTTACCCCTTTATAATCAAGCGAATGCTGTTACTTCAATGTTATCTGTGATAATCTAATGACACAAAATTTGACTTTGTTGGTAGAGTTGTGCTGTATAGGCTTTTTCAATATAAGAAGCTAAAGATTTAACCGCTCAATATAGCCAATTTTATTTTAGTTATGGGCAAATTACTGTCCACTTTCAGATTTATAGGAGTATGCCATAGTGGCAAAAATCGTTGTAATTACCTCAGGTAAAGGCGGTGTCGGCAAAACGACGACAAGTGCTTCTTTTGCCGCAGGCTTAGCATTACGTGGTTACAAAACAGTGGTCATCGACTTCGATGTGGGCCTGCGTAACCTTGACCTGCTTATGGGCTGTGAAAACCGCATTGTTTATGATTTCGTTGATGTAATCTCAGGAAATGCCCGCTTACAGCAAGCTTTGGTTAAAGACAAGCAATTGGAGAATCTATACATTCTGCCTGCCAGCCAAACCAGAGACAAAGATGCCCTAACCGATGAAGGGGTTGCTGAGGTTATGGATGAGCTATCAAAGCAATTTGACTACATCATTTGTGACTCGCCAGCGGGTATTGAGCGTGGTGCGCAGCTTGCAATGTACCATGCAGATGAAGCCATCATCGTTACCAACCCTGAAATCTCTTCCGTACGTGACTCTGACCGCATCATTGGCGTGCTACAAAGCCGCACTAAAAAAGTAGAAGAAGGTACTGGCACCGTCCGCGAACACTTGGTTATTAACCGTTATAACCCTGAACGCGCTGCTGCAAAAGAAATGATGGATATCGATACCATTTCTAACGACATCTTAAAAGTACCTTTACTTGGGGTAATTCCAGAAAGTAATAGTGTCCTTGAAGCTTCTAACCATGGTGAACCTGTGATTCACTACCAAGATTCAGTAGCTGGTCAGTGCTATGATGACATCGTTGCACGCTTCTTAGGTGAAGAAAGACCGTTACGTCATATTGACGTTAAGAAAAAAAGTTTCTTACAACGCTGGTTTGGGGGTTAAGTATGTCTAGAAAAAAAGGATTTTGGAGCAGTCTGTTTGGCACAGAGACTAAAACCTCTGGAAGCGCCAACACAGCCACTGAGCGACTTAAAGTTATTGTTGCCAGTGAAAACCGTTTAAATTCTCGTCTTACCACAGACCGCATTGAGAAAATGAAGCGTGAAATTCTTGAAGTGGTAAATAAGTACGTTAACGGGGTACAGATTAATGATGTGAACATCAACCATCGTCATGAAGACAACCTTGACGTGTTAGAGATGAACATCAACCTGCCTGATGCTAAATAAGCTTTAGCACCACTTATAATAAAAAAATCGCCAATGGGCGATTTTTTTATGCTTATACATAAATATCAATAAATATAACGTACCAATAAACATAGCATACCACTATATATAGCAGCCTATACAGAAGGCTATTTCATACGCGATATAATATTGTCTTTTTTGATAAATTGATGCTGTAACGCACCTAAAATATGTAACGCGGTAAATACCAACAGTGTTGGCCAGATCACATCGGTATGCAAATTATTAAAAAATCTTGCCTGACCTCGGTCTGTGGCCAAGATACTAGGCAACTGAAACAAACCAAACATATCAATACTTCTTCCCCCATACCAAGTCATCAAGATACCTGATAACGGCATGGCAAATAGTAATACATAAAGTAATAAATGAGTCAGATGCGACACTGCAGTCTGCCACTTTGGCATGGGTACGCTAGCAGGTGTTGGGCTAATAACACGACTAATTACCCTAGCAATCATCCAGAACAATAGGCTGACCCCAAAGGCTCGGTGTAAATCTAAATACGTATCCCCTGCTGATGAACCCTTATGTAGGGTTATCATACCCCAGACAACAATAAGCAGCAGTACGCTACCCCAATGAAAAATCTTTACCGCAGAAGACCACTTATTAGGCTTCACTGCTGTCACAGTACGAGAGTGATGGTTATTTGGTGCCATAGACATAATTTACCTATTCACTTTAAATTATTAAAAATAAAATAATAGCCTATTATCATAGCAACGAGTCATTACTTTGTGTAAATATTGCCTTTTTATTGAGGCTTCAGCTTTGGCAATAAGGGTGATAATAAGTTGCTTTATTAAGTGAACTACTCACAAGTGTTTGGCTACCTTAGGCGAGGTATGGTTAGGTTAGGCGAGGTGTGGTTATAATATGTTTGACCCTATGCCGTTGTGCACAGTATGCAAACACAACTAGCAAAACACCTAACGATTATCAACATACTGATAGCCATAGCCATTGAGTTTTAATGATAAACTATTTATTGCTATAACAAGAGCCTGGATACTTGTATTATGAATAAATAGGTCTGATGCCTTTTTTTGAATAATTTTTTTGCATCATTGAATTAAGGTTGACTATTATCACCTATATTAACTATTCAACCCATTCCTCAATAGGTTATTTATAGTCAGAGTAACAGACTGTGTAACAATAGAGATTAAAAGTAACAAACTGTGTATTGTTAAGATAGGCAGGGGCTAGTGAATATAGTTATAATACCTCTTAAAGTAAGCTTAAATATTAAGTGGAATTGGCTATAAATATAAAACTGATATCTTACTCGTTAACCCCCTCTACTTTTATAAAGCTATTTTTATAAAGCTATCGATAGTAAGACTCAGTAAAATAACGGGCCAGTAAAATAACAATTAGATTACTGACTAGCAATGCTTAATGACTAATCCCACTCAAGGCTAAGTTAAGCAAATAGAACATTTATTAAATAATTTATTGAAGATTTTAAGGATTATTATGAGCAAACAAATACTAATAATTGAAGATGATCCAGATTTAGCTGAACTGATTAGCGACTATTTAACGATGAACTATTATGAAGTTCATCATGCCCCCACAGGCCAAGAAGGTCTAGATATCCTAGATGCCAAAGAGCGCGCTATTGATTTGATTATTTTAGATTTAATGCTACCTGATATGGATGGTATGCAAGTCTGTCAGAAGATTCGTGGTAGCAAAAACAGCCAAACCAATAAAGTGCCTATCGTGATGTTAACTGCCAAAGGCGATACCACAGACCGAGTGTTGGGCTTAGAGATGGGTGCCGATGATTATATCGCCAAGCCTTTTGAGCCGCGTGAACTACTGGCACGTATCCGCGCTGTGCTGCGCCGTCATGAGCAGCCAAATCAAGCAGACAGTCAATCAGACAGCTTAACTTTTGGTCGTCTAAGCGTCTTCCCAGACAGCCATGAGGTAACTATTGATGATAAGCCAGTGCGTTTGACCACGCATCAATTCCAACTGCTACATTACTTCGCTACTCACGCCGGCAAAGTCTTAAATCGTGAGCAATTATGGCAGGCTATGCCTAACGATGACAGCTCAGACAACATTGATCGTGCCATAGATGTGCACATCTCTCGTCTAAGAGCGCTAATCGAAGACAACCCTCGCCAGCCAAAACGTATTATTACCGTTCGTGGTGTGGGCTATCAGTTTGCTACCGACCAAGTATAACGATACGGGCTTACTGCATTAAATATTTAGCGATTCAATTTCATTATCAAGTTGAATCGCTATCTTATTTTTAGCAGGCTCAATTTACATTAGAAACTTCTATGATTCGTCGTCCTCGATTTAACTTCTCATCCTCCGTCTTTAGTAAGCTTTTTTTCAGTGTGGTACTGACTCTGATGCTGTTTGCTGCTGGCATGGTTACTCTAATGAACCTAGTGCACAACAACTCAGCAGATGCCCGCTGGGAAGTACTTGCTAAGCAAATTGTTAGCCAAATTGATCCCTTCGTGGATGAGCTAGATAATGCCACCACTATGAATGAGCTTTTGCAAGCTAGATTTATGCTGGCAGTTATCAAAAGAAGCTTTGATGTCTTTGATGAGTCTCTACAAGCGAAAATGGGGCTTTATGATCGTAATGGCAACTTACTGATTCAAACCGATGACAGTGATTTGCCCAAGCAACTACCCGATGATCCGTCATTAATCTCGCGTCTATTGCCGGCATTTTTTTCATCAGATCAGGTCAACGTCCAAGCCATGAGTGACCGCGGCTATACTTTATTATATGAGCCACGCAACCCTCCAAAACGCTCAGAGGTATGGGCGGTATTAAACCTCTTTACCGGTACTCTTGCGCTACTTACCCTTATGTCAATCGTTCTATGGTGGATTGCCCACTCGATAACTTGGCGTCTAAACCAGATGAGCAAACAAATGGCTCAATTGGGTGAAGGTAACTTTAGTGTGCGCGTACCTGCCAAAGGTACCGATGAAATTGCCAGCCTAGCTCGAGGCTTCAACCAAGCGGCACAGAAGATTGAACAACTTATCGATGCCAATAGTTTACTACTGGCCCATGCCTCACATGAACTGCGCACCCCCATCACCCGAATTCGTCTACAAATTGAGATGATGGAAATGCTAGCCAGTGAGATGTCGGAGGAAACTCAGGCCAAGTTCCACAAAAGAGCTCAAGCGGTCAATCGTGACTTAACCGGCTTAAATGATTTGGTAGAGAGTATCTTATTAGTCAGTCGCCTCGATGCAGGTCATGCCGCGCAGACCAATGAGCGCTTTGATTTTTATGAATTAATTAGCCAAGAGTGTCAGCATTATCCTGAAGCCACTTTATACGGCAAATCCTTAATCATTGAAGGTCAGCCTAAGTTATTGATTCACTTAATTCGAAACCTATTAAACAATGCGTTGATTCATGGCGAGCCACCAATCGAGGTACACCTATATGGCGTGGTCGAACAAGAAGAAGCACTGTACCCACCTAAGCAGCTATTAGATCAAATCGCAATGGCTAAGTCAGAAGAGCATACCGCCGAGGAACAGCTTTTAGCTTTAGAAGATGGCTCTGCTGATTCAGAGCAAGGAACTTTAGCTGAGGCTGGTCAGCCCCCTACCCCTAATGCTAGCACTAATAATGAAATTAATAATAAAACTACTGAGTCTGTTGACTTAGAGACTGTAGGTCCAAAAACTGCGGAGCAGTCAGCACTAAGTCAAACACAGCAGCCAGCTAAGCAGCAGGACAAAAGCAATAAAGCAAAAGCCGACTCCTCAAAACCCAATGATACCAGCTTTACTAAACGCCTACGTCGACCAAAAGCTGAGCCAGTTATTGAGCCTAATTTTGCCGTGTTGGCCGTTATTGACCAAGGCAAAGGCATACCTTTGGACAAGCGTAATGAGATTTTTAGTCCTTTTGTGCGTTTACAGCAGCAAAGAAAAGGCTCTGGACTAGGATTGTCTTTAGTGGCTCAAATTGTGGAAGCTCACAATGGTCGTATTCGCACCGATACTTATAATGGTCGAACTCGCTTTATTGTGTTACTGCCGGTCAATGACAGCGTTACAGTAGAAAAGCCTAACTTTTCATAAGCGGACTAATAAGTAAGCTAATTCACTGCTAAACTAAAAAACAATTAAGCAAAGAACAGTTGCTTGGCCAGTCTAAAAGTATTGCAGTGGGCTTCTACCACATCTTCAACATCCTCAGAGTAGCCCCCACCCATCACAACTGCAATGGGGATGTTATTATCTCTGGCTTGACGTAATACAAAGTCGTCACGTTGCTTACAGCCTTCTGGTGTTAAAGACAGCTTGCCCAGCTTATCTGTCGCCAACACGTCCACTGCTGACTGATAAAAAATCAGATCAGGCTTGTGCTCGTCAATTAACCTCGGTAGCGTCTGCTTAAGCTGGGTCAGATAAGTCTCATCATCGGTATCGTTGGGTAATTCTATGTCTAAATCAGAGACCTGCTTACGAAATGGATAGTTCTTCTCTCCATGCATACTAAACACAAAGACCCTCGGCTCATCCGCCATAATACTGGCATTGCCATTGCCTTGATGCACATCCAAGTCAACGATTAATATTCGCTTAGCCTCGCCTCGTGATAGCAGTAAATTACTGGCTATACAGACATCATTGAACACACAAAACCCTTCGCCATGATCAGCAAAGGAATGATGTGTACCCCCTGATACATTCAAGGATACCCCATAACGCTTGGCGTACAATGCGCATTCATAGGTGGCATGAGCGATATATCGGCCCCGCTCGACTAGCTCCGGAGTCATCTCAAAACCTATGGCTCGAGCTTCTTTACGCGATAGCGTCTGAGTCTTTAGCTTCTCCCAATACTCTTCGGTATGTGTGGTTAGGATCTCTTCTTCACTCAATCTCTTTGGAGCGAAAAAATTAGCTTCACTCAGCGTGCCTTCTTGTATCAATCGCTCTGGTATTAGCTGATACTTCTGCATGGGAAAGCGATGCTTTTCTGGGACTTGGTAAAGAAATATAGGAGAGAATGCGACTTTTAGCATAGCGTATTTGTCTGATTTAGAGAGATTAAATTGAGAATAAACAAGCTCATTATAATACACCAAAAAAGAGGGGCCACTCTAGGTTGGCCCCTCTTTTACTAAACTAGTATTTAGCTTTCAATCAATGATTTTGATTAATTTTGTGTAACTGTTACATCCAAAGTTACACGACGGTTTGGCTGTAAACAATCAATCTCTTGCTGACGTGGCAAGCTAGTTGAACACTGCTTAACAGGTTGTGACTCACCTGCACCTATAGCAATCATAGCACTAGGATTAACGCCACGCTGTACTAAGTAGCTACGGACAGTTTGTGCACGTAGTTGAGACAGGTTCATGTTATACATATCATCAACCTTACGGTCAGTGTGAGCTGTGATGACAATACGTGTCTCACCTAAGTCTTGATATTGACGTAACTTCGCCGCTAATTCGTCTAGCTCTGCTCGACCTTTAGGCAACATATTTTCAGGCTGCCACTTATCAAACTTAAATAGCGCATCGGCACCTAGGTTAATA
>JAHHUJ010000259.1 GCA_020024075.1 Psychrobacter sp. | reverse complement strand
TGAGTTTCAACTGTCACATCAGTATTTGCAATATTTAAATTTCCCTTCTTGTCTCGCAGCTCGATAGCAAATGAGCCACCCGCTATTTGAGGCCGCTTTTCATAGCTTGGATCATTACTCTCTACACTTAAGGCATTGCTCCCTACAATAGAAACCAATGCTAAATCAGGCTGCGTATTTTGATTATATCTATCATAAGCTTGCTCTGAAGTCTCTTTAATTTGAGCATTAACACTATTAGTTAATACCACCTCAAAGTTACTATCACATTGTTTGTAGTCAATGTCTGAGAAAGACTGGGTGACGGTGTGTACAATAATACCGGGGGTAAAAGTTAACGTTCCTGAATCTACTTCATAAGAGCTAATCTCATCTACGCCTACCTTTCCCAAAAAATAATCTACCGAGGCCACCTCAGTTAAAGGTGCTCCAGATAATTCAACCGTAAACTCTACGACACCCGCCACCCCATCTACCACTAGCTCTACCACACTAAAACAAACCTGCTGATAATCTATAACAGCCAGCTCTACAAAATTGCGGTTAGCATCAATGGTTATGTCTTCAAATCCACTTTCTTTAATAGCAGTTAAGGCAACACTTAGCTTATCTATCTGCTCTGCCTCAATATATTTTTCTGTAAAAGGAGCATACTCAGTACCGGTTGTTCCCGAAGCAATGATAACGACAGAACTGCCAATATACTCATCCCCATTTGCTGCTGTGCCAGTACAAATTAAATTAACAGCCACATCTTCATGTGCCACGACCGGTTCATCATTGTTATTTGTTAATCCAATACAAAATATTAAGGTCTCTTTTTCATCAAGAGTATCTACAGCATTGGTGATTGACACTTGAACAGCCCCTACCTCTTTTTTCGTTTGAGAACTCTTCATCTCTTTCGTTTGAGAAATAGTAACTGTGGTTGCTTTACTATCCTGCATTCTCCATCCTTAATTAAATTACTGTTTAATTTTTCTAAAAATATCTATATTAAAACATATTTAGTCCACATTAGTTACATAATAATTAAAAATAATCACATTAGGTTACAATCTTAATTTTGCAACTTGCATACCTAAAAGGGCGTAAAAATGCTATAGTTACCCCCTAATTAAACCCTTTATCTGCGTATAAAAATCACAATACCCAAAGCAGAAAACCTTTCATTAAGTTATTGAAAAAACATAGCTTTTCTCTAAAGTTAATTTAAACAAACCTTATAGTTTTAGAAGCAGTTGTCTCGCCCACAATCTTGCTTTTTTTGTTCTAATCCGCTTATTAAAATCAGGTCGTTTATGGCATTTGTACACTTAGGTATCCACAGCGAGTTTTCAATTACCGACTCAATTATCCGTATCAAACCTTTGGTTAAAGCGGCAGCCGCTGATGGTCAAATGGCATTAGCTTTGACCGACTTATCCAACTTGTACGCCACCGTAAAATTTTATCGTGCCTGCCTAGATGCAGGGATTAAGCCCATTATCGGGGCTGAGATTATCTTGGATGACGAAAATACTCGCTTAACTTTGCTAGCAATGAACAATGAAGGCTACCAAAGCATCACTCGCATTGTGTCATTAGGATTCACAGATGGTCGTATGAATCCTGAGAATAGAGGCGTCCCTATTGTCAATAAAGAGCACTTAATGGCCAATAGTGACGGGGTTATTATCCTATTTACCGAGAAGTCAGATGTCGGCCAAGCTTTAATGGGCTCAAACCCTGAACGCGGCCATGAGCTGCTAGCTGAGTATCAATCTGTGTTTCAAGACCGCCTATACTTTGCGATAAAACGTACCAAACGTGTTGGTGAAGATACCTTTATTGAACAAGCCATTTTGGCAGGTCAACGTCATGGTATCGCTATCGTGGCTCATAATGACGTGCGATTCTTAGCAGAAGATGACTTTGACGCTCATGAAGCACGAGTATGTATTGCCTCCTCTCACGTTCTGGCAGACCCCAACCGTCCACATGATTATTCAAGTGAACAGTATCTAAAGACTCAAGCCCAAATGGTTGAGTTGTTTTCAGACATTCCGCAAGTAGTAGATAATACTGTCGCTATAGCCAAACGCTGCAACGTTACTTTAACTTTGGGTATCCACGTATTACCTGAGTTCCCTATACCTGAAGGAGAAACCATTGAGACGTTTTTCCGTGCAGAATCAAAGCGCGGGCTTGACGCTCGATTAAATAAACTTTATCCCGTTGAAAAACGTGATGACTCTTGGCCTGAGATCAGAAAGCCCTATGATGACCGCCTAGAGCATGAGTTAAATATTATTTTGGAAATGGGGTTCCCAGGCTACTTCCTGATCGTTATGGACTTTATACGTTGGGCCAAAGCCAATGGCGTACCAGTAGGTCCAGGTCGCGGCTCAGGGGCGGGCTCGCTAGTGGCTTATTCATTAAACATTACTGACCTAGATCCCCTACATTACGACTTACTATTTGAGCGCTTCTTAAACCCAGAACGTGTCTCTATGCCCGACTTCGATATCGACTTCTGTATTGAAGGTCGTGACCGCGTCATTGAGTATGTGGCCAGCCAATATGGCCGTGAAGCGGTATCGCAAATCATTACCTTTGGTACTATGGCGGCAAAAGCTGTGGTACGTGATGTGGCTCGCGTGCAAAGTAAATCGTACGGTTTGGCTGATAAAATGTCTAAGCTAATCCCCAAAACACCTGGTATTT
>JAHHUJ010000258.1 GCA_020024075.1 Psychrobacter sp. | reverse complement strand
CCAACCAATAATTGTGATTTGTAGGATTAAGCAGATAATACCGGCAAATGGACGACCAATAGTAAAGAACAATAAAAACGGTAAAAATATAGCAATAACAAGTCGCATAATAATTCCTTTTAATGTGTTATGAAATAATAATATACCTAATCAAATACTTCTAATCCAGTATGGGTTTGGAAAGGTCTAGAAAACCAAGCCTATACCCACACTGTTTTACTTAAAACGCCACGCCAAAATATGACTGGCCTTTTGACCATGCTGCATATTAATGGTTTTAATCTGTCTGGCACCGACACGGCGAAGCAACGCATCAAGCGGCTTTAAGTTCTCCGCTCGGGACACTAAGGTGGTAAACCAATTGACTTGCTGCGCATAATCGACGCTCTCATTAATCATGCGGCTAATAAAGGCAAATTCGCCCCCTTCAGTCCACAGCTCTGCGTTCTGACCGCCAAAGTTTAAGTTATTTTTGGCATCGGCAAACTTGTTGGCTTGACCATTAGGATTGCGACGGGCACGGTTCTTTTGCAGTTTGCTTTGTTTGCGATTATTGGCATCTAATACTTCTTGCATTGAGCCATGAAAGGGCGGATTACAGACCGTAATATCAAAGTAATCATGTTCTCCGATAATACCTTTAAATATATTGTTGGGGTTCTTTTGCTGCTTTACCGTGACCAGTTTTTTTAGATTAGGGTTAATTTCACAAATGGCTTTGGCAGTATTGATCGATACTGGATCGATATCGGTGGCGGTAAAATACCAGCCATAGCTCTGACTGCCGACAATGGGATAAATCAAACTGGCGCCGGTGCCAATGTCTAATATATGTGGTTTTTTATTCTCTGAACCCTTGTTGTTATTGGCCAATAGATCCGCCACTTGGTGGATATAATCGGCTCGACCCGGAATAGGCGGACACAGATAGCCTTTGGGTAAATCCCAGTATTTAATGTGGTAATGATGGGCCAATAAGGCTTTATTTAGGGTTAATACCGCATCGGCATCGGAGAAATTAATGGTCGGTTCACCGCTAGGATTGGTGATGGTGTGCTTGGCAAGCTCAGGTAAGGCTTTGGTCAGTTTATCAAAGTCATAGCGGCCCTGATGCGGGTTGCGCGGGTGTAAGGTGCTTTTTGCAGGGGTGGTCTTGGCGTGCTGTGTCATAGGTATTCAAGGCTTTTAAAAATATAAGAGGTAGGACGGTAAACAGCTAGTTTAACAGGTTTGCAGGGTTTAAAGCGTATTCAAATGATGTGAGTACGCTTTGGCAACCTACGGTGTTGTATTTATTCGGTTAAATGGGATAGTCATGCTTGCAGCCAAGCACAACATTAATGATATAAATAGTATAGGATATAAAGGCTATCGTATATAAAATATGAAACAACCCCTTTCTTAATAAACGTAAAATAAAACACTAACTATAAAACACATAAAGGAATAGTCATGACAACAACTGCAACGGACAATACTCAAAACCTGAGAATTACCTATGAAACAGACGGTCATCTGTGCCTCATTGGCTTAAATCGTGTCGACAAGCGTAATGCCTTCGACAGTCATATGATTGCTCAATTATCACAGGCACTGACAGACTATGAAGCAGATAGTAGCCTGCGCTGTGCGCTTATCTTTGCCCACGGCGAGCACTTTACTGCGGGGCTTGATCTGATGGAGCTACAAGACAAGCTGGATAAAGGGGTATTTGCTTTTGATAGCACCCAAATTGATCCGTGGGGCATTAGTGGCAAGCTGCGCACTAAGCCAGTAGTGGTGGCGGTGCAAGGGACTTGCTTTACAGCGGGTATTGAGCTGATGTTGAATAGCGATGTGGTGATTGTCAGTGAGGATTGTAACTTTGCCCAGATGGAAGTACAGCGCGGCATTATGCCTTTTGGCGGCGCAACCATTCGCTTTGTGCGGGCTGCTGGCTGGCAAAAAGCCATGCCTTATCTCTTAACTGGTAAGCCGTTCGATGCTGTAACTGCAGACAAGCTAAATCTGGTGAGTGAAGTGGTAGCGGCAGGTAAGCAGTATGATAGAGCTTATGAATTGGCGGTTGAGATTAGCAAGGCTGCACCGCTAGGCGTTCAAGCATTATTGGCTTCTGCTCAAGATGCCGCACGCAATGGGGCTGGTAGTGCTATGGCAAGTATTAATTATTTTTTACCCCTACTATTTGCTTCTGAAGATGCCAAAGAGGGTGTGATGGCTATGGTTGAGCGTCGTGAGGCTCAGTTTAAAGGCCGTTAACTCTATGTTAGATGATATTTTTAATTTCTTAATAGAGCCTATAGCTGAAAGTGCTATAGAAGACCGCTTTCGTAACTCTAGCTTTAGAATAAAAGGTCATCCTTACTTGACTTGTATCTATCGTGGTTTGCTAATTACTATCCTGCTATTTATAGGTATGACTATTTGGCATTTCTCAAATGATGTGTCGCTTATGGAAACTTTAACAAGAGATTTAATTTTCAGTGCCTCGATAGGGGCGATAGTCGCTTTCATTTTGTTATTTATTACCGCATCGTGGCGATTGTTTTCACCTAGGGATAGTTTTAGACAGTAGATTTACTACAAGCAATGACGAGAAACAGCCTTTGTTGTTAAAAAATTAAATAATATTAATCATTAACAGCAAAAACAGTGCTTTGTGAAGTCTTACCTGATTCAGCTTATAGATTTAAAACCTTAATGACCACTTATAAAT
>JAHHUJ010000257.1 GCA_020024075.1 Psychrobacter sp. | reverse complement strand
GTAGGTTATTTTGGTCATATTACCTGTGCTGGCAAGTGCAGCGTTGGCAGTAAGCAATAAGCATAGGCTGAGACTGGTAGTTAATATGGGTTTTTGCATTTTGAGTTCTCGTTAAAGGTATAGTTCGCGCCAACGGTGTGAGGTATCAAGTGTAGACTCAGAAACCTCTCCATTATTGTCTATTATAGCCCACAGCGGTGTTAATAATTATTCTGACTTGAGTGGAGCTGTGTATAAAATATAGTATTAAACTCTCATCGTAATTTAAAAGTTATTTCAAAGACCTCATTTAAAGCCTTTAAACTTAACAGAAAATGTCATATTCAATACTACTAATATAAAAATTAATAGAGCGGACTAATAATGAAATATTTATATAGAATTTTGGGAGCAGCATTAGGCATAGGATTGGGTTTTCTAACCCTCAATATATTTGATATACCTAACCCTTACGCATTAATAGTATGGATGTTTATCCTCTTTATCATCACCAGTATCTTTGAGGTATTTTTTATTAAAAAGAAAGGTCTTTAAGTCGATAGTATAGTTTACAGGACTATTGTTTTAATAATGTGAGTCAGATTTCCTTAAATCCGGTTATCTAAATTACTACTAATCCAAACTGCACTAACTATGCCTTTCAACCCAGTCCAGTACAGTAGGCCAAACCTCTTTGGCAGCATTACGGCTGAGGAAGATACGCGCATGGTTGTAATCTTCTAAGTTGCCATTGGCAATAGAAAATTCACGCCATTGATTGTTTGAATTGTTAAAAGCCTGTAGGTATTTTAAGGTTCCTCTGGGCGGGGCAACCCAATCACCGGCGGCGCAGATAGAATAAATCGGTATGGTGATATTGGGCATCAGAGTACGATAATCGAGGGGTTGAGAGGTGGTGATGGTTTGCGTTTTTTTACTTAAACGCCAGCTGCTCAGAGGCAAACTTGTTTGTTTCAGTAACTGCTTTGTTATGGGGGTCGGTGTATAGCTAACGAAGTTTTGGTTTAAGTTCCAGTCCATCCACTGCGACAGTAGATAGTAGCTTTCATTCATGGTACCCAGCTTCAAGCGCTTGCCATCTACATAGCCCAGCTGGCGGGTAACTGCTTTGATAAGTAGTAATTTTGCATAGCTTGATGGGGTGGATGTGCCAGCGAAGACTTGGCAAGCCACCATACAGATACTGTTTATTTTATCGTAAAACTCAGGGTAGCGGGATAAGCATAGAGTTAAGCAAATACCGCCGCCACTGTGAGTAATACAGTGTAAGTTATCGAGCTTAAGCTCATCAAATAAATAATCGAAAGTGGCTTTGACATCATAAAATGCGATGTCTTCTAGATGATAATTGCTCGGCGGCTGGCTACTGCTGCCATGACCGCGCCATTCCATGACAAAGCACTGATAACCTAATGAGGCAAAATAACTGGCGATACCCAAACAAACCTCTTTGTCTGAAAAGGCACCATGCAAAAACAACAGGTTTTGTTTTTTATTAGCACCGCTAGCATTATGAATCTCCTTACTATCGCGGGCTTCACTGTCAATAATATTAACATTATCAAAGACTTCATCATCGATTATTTGCCAAACGGCAACGTGTTGATGGTCTTTAGTAGTCACTAGATTTAAAGTTTGCTTTATCATTGCTTGAGGTCTCATATCCTTATGATGTTTATAGGTTCCAAACCTAGATACTTTACACTTAGCGCTTTAATTAAGCTACTGCATTGAGCCACTAAGCTATTTACTCAGCTTCAAGATTCTAAAGGCGCCTTGAATAACTAAAGCAAATACGATACCACCAATAATTAAATCAGGAGTGCTTGAGTGTAACCAATTAACCAAAATCCCTGCAATAATTACCCCTAAATTGATAATCACATCATTTGAAGTAAAAATCATACTGGCTTGCATATGAGCTTCTTCTTTATTTTTCGATTTTTGCAGTAGATAGAGGCAGATAGAGTTTGCAATCAGTGCAAGAACCGATATGACAATCATGGTAGAAAAGTCAGGTAATTGCTCATTGCCAAAGAAACGTCTTAGCACTTCCAAAAAGCCAATAATTGCTAGCATAATTTGAAAATATCCAGCAATTCTGGCAATACGTTTTTTCTTAATGACGGTTCCACCCACCGCAAATAAGCTGATAGCGTACACGAAGCTATCTGCCAACATATCTAAGCTATCAGCAACCAGCCCCATTGAACGAGAAATCAGTCCCGTGCTCATTTCAATAATAAAGAAGGCAAAGTTAATAATCAGCACTATCCAAAGCAGCTTTCTTTGCTCAGCATCTTTTTGGACACTAGCATTAGCTGTAAAACTATTATTAAGATCGGAGGTGTCAACAGTCTCGTTAGAAAGCAGAATTTCGCCTAAATTTAGATCATGGATAGACTGCTCTATATCCTCGGCTTTGCCATGATGAAACACGGTTAATCGACGGTTAGGGATGTCGAATTCAAGAAATTCAATATCCGAATCACCCTCTAGCTTCATTCGGATTAATCTCTCCTCCGAAGGGCAATCCATTTTTGATATTTTAAAAATTGTTTTATGCATAGTGGTATCTGTATCCGAACTATCAAGATTTACTCATTCTGGGTTTTATTATCCAAATTCAAGTCTGGTAGCGGTGGCAACTGCGCTAGGCTTTCAAGCCCAAAGGCATCCAAAAACTCAGGTGTGGTATGCAGCAGAGCAGGGCGCCCTAAGG
>JAHHUJ010000256.1 GCA_020024075.1 Psychrobacter sp. | reverse complement strand
AGCCGTAAAGACAAAACCACCTCACTAGGATTGCAGGTATGGAAGCGTGATTTAACCGTACTGGGCTTAACCCCTCGTCTAGTATTTGATTACGAGAAGACCTCAAGTAACTTCAAGTACTACGATGATCGTGATGATAAAACAGCCACTATATTGTTGACTAAATCATTTTAATTAAGACGATAAACAGATAGTTTGAACCATAAAAAAACCTCGCACTAGATGCGAGGTTTTTGTCTTTAGTACAGATTATCTATAAGTCGTTATTAGAGATTGGCTTCCATCTCTTCAAATCTAGCTTTGATATGAGCACTCGGCTCTGGTGTTGCCAGACTGCCTACAACAATAGCGATTGAGCTTAGGATAAAGCCTGGGATGATGGCATATAACCAATCATTTAATGGAACGCCTGCTGAGGTCTCAAAGCCGCCGTATATCCACACAATTACGGTTAAGGCACCGACAATCATACCTGCTAAAGCGCCATTGCGATTCATGCGTTTCCACATTAAGCTAATTAGTACTAAAGGACCAAAGGCAGCACCAAAGCCTGCCCAAGCATTAGCCACTAGTGATAGTACTGAGCTGTCTGGATCGCTAGCTAGGAAGATAGCCACAATAGCTACCAATACTACTGAAATACGACCTACTAGTACTTGGCGTGCTTCTGGTGCATCTTTATCAAAAAACAGCTTATACACATCACGAGTCAATGAGCTTGATACCACTAGCAACTGAGATGAAATGGTACTCATAATAGCGGCTAAAATTGCAGCTAGTAAAAAGCCTGATACTAAGGGATGAAATAAGAAATCAGTAAATACCAAAAAGATAGTTTCAGGGTCATCTAGTGTCATGGCTGTTTTTTGAACATAAGCACGACCGGCAAAGCCTGTCATTAAGGCACCTATCAAGCTGACAATCATCCAACTCATACCAATTCTACGGGCAGTTGGTACGTCCTTGACAGAGCGAATCGCCATAAAGCGGACAATAATATGTGGTTGACCAAAATAACCAAGACCCCAGGCTAATAGGGACAATATCCCAAGAAAAGTCATACCACTGAAGATATCAAGTAGTTTAGGGTCAATATTATGAATAGCGGTAGTTGTGGCAGCAATACCTCCTAAGTCAGTAAAGGCAACAATAGGGACTATAACCATGGCAAATAGCATAATTATTCCCTGTACAAAGTCAGTGGTTGATACCGCTAAGAAACCACCGAATAAGGTATATATAACGACCACACTAGCAGTGACCCAAAGTCCTGAACTATAAGACATACCTAACGCACTATCAAATAACTTACCACCGCCAGCTAAACTTGCTGCGGTATATACGGTAAAGAATAAGATAATAACAATGGCTGAAATAACACGTAATAAATGTGACTTATCCTCAAAGCGGTTGGCAAAATAGTCAGGAAGAGTAATCGCATTATCCGCAATCTCGGTATAGACGCGAAGTCTTGGCGCTACCAATAGGTAGTTGGCAAAGGCACCGATAGTTAGGCCCAAAGCAATCCAAATACTGACCACACCAGAGCTATACATATAACCGGGAAGCCCAAGTAATAGCCAACCTGACATATCAGAGGCACCAGCTGACAAAGCGGCAACCCCCGGGCTCAAATTACGACCACCCAGCATGTACCCTGCAGAGTCGTTATCGGCTTTAAAGTAAGCCCAGATGCCGATTCCAATCATTAATAAAAAATATAGAGCGAGTGATATAAGCACTCCAGTTTCAATTCCATTCATAACATAATCCTTATGTAATATATTTTTTGAATATAAAAAAACCATTATGTGACTTGTATCATAATGGTCCTATCACAAAAACTAAAAGAGTATTCAAAGAGGTTAAAAGATTTCATCTTGGATGGCTTATGCAAGCGATACATAAGCCTTTACCATTTAAGTTATGACATGCTCAATCATTGGTTACACGTTATTAACTTTTGGCAACATACTTTCATTATAGAGTAAAAATTTAGTGATTACGAATGCAATTAAAATTAGAAACCTATTAGAAATTTAGCAAGGTTATTTAGATAGGGCTATCAATTGGAGGCGTAGAGGCTATAAAACCTGCAAAAGATGGAGAAATAAAAAATGCTTTGACTGCGGTAACGGCCAAAGCATTAAGAGTAGTACAAAAGCATTAAGGGTAGTACAAAAGTCAAAAAAGACTTATTCAATAGGCGCTAGCATCTGCATTAGGGCATCAACACTGGCAGAACGGGTCAAGCTTGGGTTAATGACTACGCCTAAGTAGCGTTGAAGCTCTAAGTTTTCGGCCATATCAATGGTAGCTAGCTCATGATTGATCAAAGTCTGTGGCAATACTGACCAGCCTAGCCCCACAGAGACTAGCATGCGAATAGACTCAAGTGGATTGGTAGTCATGGTGGCGTATGGCTTTAAGTTTTGTTTGGCAAATTCGGCTAAAGTAATTTGACTGGTAAATGTATTGGCTGCAGGCAAGATGGCTGAATAATGTGCCAATTGCTCTAAGGTTACATTTGATTTTTTTGCTAAAGGAGATAAAGTGCCAGTTACGAAGAATAGTGGATCTGACCAAAGTGTATGGTAAGTCAAACGTTTGTCATATACTGGCGGCAAGGTTAAGAAAGCTAGTGAGAGCTCACCGTCTAATACGGCTTTGTGCGCCGCTTCTGAATCCACAAAGTGTACCTCAAGCTGAACCGAAGGATAAG
>JAHHUJ010000255.1 GCA_020024075.1 Psychrobacter sp. | reverse complement strand
TTATCTAGTGAAATACCCAAATCAGCAGCGGTATTCATCGGCACTGCAGCGAAGGCTTCGTTAATTTCCCATAGATCAATATCAGCAGCACTCATACCTGCTTTATTTAGGGCTTTGTGACAAGCAGGGGTTGGGCCGGTCAACATAATGGTTGGCTCTGAACCAATCACTGAGGCCATGGTAATCTTGGCGCGAGGCTTAAGACCGGCTTTGTCGCCAGCAGCCTTACTGCCGACTAAGCACAAGGCAGAGCCATCAACAATACCTGATGAGTTACCTGCATGGTGAACATGATTGACATCCTCAATCGTAGTGTATTTATCTAGAATAACGCCATCGAAGCCCATTTTTCCGGGCATTGCAAAGGAGGGGTTTAATTTGGCTAAGGTTTCTACAGAAGTGTTAGGGCGAATGGTCTCATCTTTGTCTAACAGTAATAACCCGTTGATATCAGTGACAGGCACTACTGATTTATCATAATAACCATTTTCCCAAGCAGTTGCTGCTCTTCGGTGCGATTCAGTAGCAAAGGCATCGACATCTTCACGACTAAAGCCACGTAGTGTAGCGATAGTATCCGCTCCAATACCTTGAGGCACGAATTGCAACGCATCATTGACACGAGGGTCCATATACCACGCACCACCATCTGATCCCATAGCCACTCGGCTCATAGACTCAACACCACCGGCGACCACCAGATCTTCCATACCCGACATGACTTTGGTAGCGGCTAGATTGATTGACTCTAGGCCCGAAGCACAAAAGCGTGACAAGGTTAGCCCTGCCACACTCTGATGCCACTCGGCATCAATAACCGCTATTCTTGCAATATCAGAACCCTGCTCACCCACTGGGGTGACACAGCCTAAGACCACATCATCTACTAAACTGGTGTCTAAATTGTGGCGCTGTTGCATCTCTTTTAATAGAGTACGAACCAGCCATATTGGTGAGGCTTGATGGAGAGAGCCGTCCTTTTTCCCTTTGCCGCGAGGAGTACGAATGGCATCATAGATATAGGCAACTTCAGTCATAAAAATCCCTTTTTTAACTTCTTAGAATAGTTTTCAATTGATTTACAGCTTGCTGTTGCTATTAAGCCTTACTTGGCTCTCACAGCAACAACACCTCTTAAAAGAATACTTTACTTCCTAACAGCATACGTTATAAAGCACTTCATAAAACAACATCTTATAAAATACTACATAAAGCGAGACGCCAGCTCTTTCATAATCTCATTGGTACCGCCATAAATCTTCTGCACACGCGCATCGGCGTACATACGAGCAATTGGATACTCGCTCATGTAACCATAACCCCCGAATAGCTGCAGGCACTCATCGATAACTTTGCACTGCTTTTCGGTAACCCAATATTTGATTAATGAGGCTTGTGGCGCAGTTAAAGTGCCCTCGATCATGGCCTCAATAGCAGAGTCACATAAAGCACGTACCGCTAGGTAATCTGCTTGTACTTCCGCCAATTTAAAACGGGTGTTTTGGAACTTCCAAATAGGACGACCAAAAGCTTCACGCTGCTTAACGTAGTCAAGCGTCAGCTCTAACGCCAACTTAATAGCGCCACAACCACTTAGCGCAATAATTAATCGCTCTTGAGGTAGCTCCTGCATCATTTGGATAAAGCCAAGCCCTTCAACGCCGCCCAATAGATTGGTTTGCGGAACACGGACATTACTAAAGAATAATTCTGAGGTATCTTGAGCGGACAGGCCGGTTTTCTCAAGATTGCGGCCACGCTCAAACCCTTCTAAACCATCGGTTTCAACCACGATTAATGAAACGCCCTGTGCGCCTTTTTCACGGTCAGTTTTACAGGCCAATATGATTAAGTTGGCATGTTGACCGTTGGTGATAAAGGTTTTGGAGCCGTTAATGATATAGTCATCACCATCTTTGACTGCATAAGTCTTAATGGCTTGTAAGTCAGAGCCTGTGGTAGGTTCTGTCATGGCAATGGCACCAACTGATTCGCCAGTTGCTAGCTTGGGTATCCAAGCTTTTTTTTGCTCGTCAGTACCATGCTTTAATATATAAGGCGCTACAATACCGGAGTGAACCATACCGCCAAAGCCTGATTGATTGGCCTGTGCCTGCGCCAAAAGAATGGCAGCTTCGTGACCGAAATCACCGCCACCACCGCCGTATTCTTCAGGCATAGAAGCACATAAAAAACCCATCTCGCCTGCCTCTAGCCATGCTTCACGATCAATCTTACCGTTTTTTCGCCACTGCTCGTCTTTGTCTTCCCAGCTTTGGAACATTTTTAAGGCACTTTCGTACACCATTTCATGCTCTTGCGTCATCCAATTACTTTTAAATGCATCAATACTCATATCGTCATTCCTTAACGTGGTTGGGTGGTTTTATAAAGTACGGTAATAATCATTACCGTTATAAAGCCGTGATAAAACATAGCTTAAAAGCTGAACTATACTCAAAATCTATATAGCCTTGTCTTTGGCTGATTGGTAAACTTATACTACAAAAGTAGATTTTGTTAAGCAATCATTTAAATATAAATGGTAATAATAATTACCGATGCTGTTGACTAGGTTATTATTGTACTGGTTACTAATATTATGAGGGATTTATGAGTCAACACTTAACGAGCGGCAAATCTAAAGCTAAGGCTAATAATGATCAGGGTTTAGCTCCCTTAGCTAACATGCGCCCAGCAACTTTAGACAATATCGAAAAGGCAGTGCATCAACT
>JAHHUJ010000254.1 GCA_020024075.1 Psychrobacter sp. | reverse complement strand
GGCTTATTTTTATTGGCGTATAGAGCTAAAATGATTCATTAACAAATATTGATATGGTGTTATTGCTTCAGTTTGCTATGATAAAAGATGAAGTAGGGATAACTAAAATTATAGCTACTGAAAATAAAATTAAATCAAAAGGAGTTTGAAATGAAAAAATTATACTTAACTCGTATGGCACCTAACCCACGCAAAGTGGTCCTTCTGCTACAAGCTAAAGGTATAGATATTGATGACATTGATGATATCGAAGTGATTGATATCGATATGGCAAAGGGCGAGCATTTAACGGAAGAGTTCCGCAAGATAAACCCGTTACAGCTATTACCTGTGTTGGTGCTTCAAGATGGTACCGTGCTCAATGATTCACAAGCTATTTGTGAATACCTAGATAGGGTTTATGGAGAGCGCTCTGTGATGGGCAATGATGTGGTGCAACGTGCTCAGGTGTGCTCTATAAGAAGGGTTGCTGAGTTTGAAGTGTTGTACAACTTTATGCTCGCCTTTCAGCACAGTCATCCCTCAAAAGCACATCGGGTGGATCAAGTGCCCGAATTTGCCCCTAAGTCTATCGCTAGAGCCGAAAAAGCACTGTCTTATTTCAATAATATTTTGAAAGATAACGATTACTTAGTAGGTAATCAATTAAGTTATGCCGATATTGTTCTGTATATTGGTCTAGACTTTGGGCGAGTTCTTAAGTTTGATCCTACTGCACATGGTGAGGGGATAGCGCGCTTTTACAACTCAATGAATGAAAGATTTGGCTTAAAAAATAAGGAATAATATGCTGTCTGCAAAAGGTCTGTTTATGGCTACGGTTATGGGTAGTCTATTGCTAGTGGGCTGTCAAAATACTGATCCTGTCACGCCCAAGTCCAGCGTAGCCCAGAGTAGTATTATGACAAATGCTGAAAATAAGTTGGCACTGAATGTTGCTAGTTTGGCTAATTATCATTGGCAGCTTCTGGCAGCAAAGGATAAACAAGGTCAGCCCTTATCGATATTAGAGACTATCAAAGACCAAGTGCATCTTAACTTCTATGTGAATCAAAGCACTTATGTGGATCAAAGCACTCAGCAGGCCAGCTTTACAGTAGGCTGTAACAGCATGGGCTCCAAGTTCACAGTATCGAGCCAGACCCTCAAAATGGGCGATATTATCAGTACTGAAATGTATTGTCAGGACTTAGACCAAGCTGAAAGATTGATGGCTCAATTAATGCGAGGCGATAGTAAGCTCTCTATTGAAAGCTCTAAGCAAGCAGCTACATCAGCTGATCCACAGCCACTTTTAACTCAAGAGCTTGCCTCAGGGGAAATTTTGGTTTGGAAGGGGACTATAACCCCAGAAGCTAAGTATCAGCAACAAGGTGATATTGTATTTTGGGAAGTTAACCATCAACTTCAAGACTGCCCTAATCCTGACCAAAAGGCTTGCCTAAAAGTCAGACCTGTTTATTACGATGAGCAGGGTATCAAACAAGGGGTCGGTGACTGGGATATCTTTGTAGAGAAGATTGAGGGTTATAATCATGACAGCGATATCGACACTGTGCTGCGTCTAAAGCGTTTTACTGTTGAGCCTATAGATGTTAAGGGCAAGCAGTTCGTGTATGTGTTAGATCGTATTGTAGAGAGCTCTGTGGTTAATTAAAGCTAGTGGCTAGGTTAGACCTTTAAAACAACAAAAAATCGCCTATAGCAACTATAGGCGATTGTCTTTTGTAAAGCTAAGTCTACTTTAACCCAGCCAAGTCTTCTTCAGTTAAGCGCCAACGCCCTTTTTTCTTAGAAGCACCGCGGCCACGTAGTGTGCTATTCATAAGTAGCTTGTTCATAGAATGACTTGAATGAGCGTGGCAGATGGCGCAGGCAAGGCCATCGGCGGCATCTTGTTGCGGAGTAACATCAAGCTTTAAGATGCGACAAACCATCTCTTGTACCTGAGTTTTATCAGCGGCTCCATAGCCACAGACTGCTTGTTTGATTTGTCTAGCCGTATACTCAGAGACTTCTAAGTCTAAGGCAACCAAGGCGGCAATAGCCGCACCACGGGCTTGGCCTAGCTTAAGAGCAGAGTCGGGGTTTTCAGCCATAAACACCTGCTCAACGGCAGCATGGATAGGCTCGTCAGCGTATTTTTGATGATATTGGGTAATACGGGTTATCCCATTAAATATGCGCTTTAGACGTTCTGGCATCTCTTTGGTTTCGGTTCTGATAGTACCAGCATCTAGATAACGTAAGGTATCCCCTTTTTGATGGATAATACCGTAACCTGTCATTCTAGAGCCGGGATCAATACCAATAATTATCGCCATAATAAATCAAATTATCCTAAAGGTTATCAAAGTTTGTGCTGTTGAATTTTGTTTAATTGAGATGAAATTTCAATATTATTCCTCAACAAAATTCATTTCAGATTTGATAGTATAGCAAGCCATCCCCATATATCTAATACATATTAAATTTTAGTTATTTTCCAAATCAAAATAGGACGACACATTATGGGTCAATTAGTTGGCTTAGCCATCGTATGGTTTATTATTGAAATGCTACTGTGGTATTTAGTGGCACAATTTATCAGTGGCTGGTGGGTATTTATCTGGTTTATCGTGGCTGCTGTTATTGGGCTTAGCTTAATACGCCGTGGTATGACTACTTTAAACCCTATGGCACAGCAGATGAAAGCAGGGGGTATGATGAATCCTGCTATGCGTCCACCTGAAAACACCATTGTTAAGAC
>JAHHUJ010000253.1 GCA_020024075.1 Psychrobacter sp. | reverse complement strand
ACGTAAAATAGCATAAGAGATCAAAATCAATTAATATTATTAAATAAAACTATCAAGTTAATAGATTTTATTAATAATAATATGATAGTTTTAGCCATATCTAGAGATATAACCCTAAGCTAGGCAGTTTTATCACACTCTGAGTATACCGTTGTATTAGCCCCTAAAACGGCAACTTTTACCTTATAATTAACCGATAAAATCGTGACTATAACTACTAAGCTAATTTGAAAAATTAGCAGCAAAAAGCCTCTCATTATCATGATAATGAGAGGCTTTTTTTGGTTTCAAACGATTTTTTAGAGGCAGTATGACACTCTATACCTTACATCCCAAATACCTTACATCCCAAATACCTTGCATCCTAAATAAAAGGTTACGGCCAACATCAAAACGGCCAAATTCATTTTATTTTTCATAACCTTCTCGGTTTGATGGATTGTGTGACAAGGTGTTGATACAACTTCACACAATCTAAGCCCGACTTCAAACTTTTAACAAAAAAAGGACCTAGCCAAAGCTAAGTCCTCATTTGATTCAACAACTTATCAATTATCTCACCAATAATTAAATCTCAAACTGTAAAGGACGGTCGCCTTCACTGTCTTGGATACGGGTTGGTAAGCCGATGTCATTAAGTAGGTTAATGAATGGCTTAACATCTAACTCTTCAACGTTCGCCATGTGACCCACATCCCACTCGCCAGTGGCGACTAACATCGCTGCAGCGACTGGCGGTACACCTGCAGTATACGAGATACCTTGGCTGCCCACCTCATTATAAGCTTCTTTGTGATCAGAGACGTTGTAGATAAAGATCTCTGTCTCTACGCCGTTGATCTTACCTTTTATTTTATCGCCAATACAGGTCTTACCAGTGTAGTTTGGTGCCAATGAGCTTGGGTCTGGTAACACTGCTTTCACCACTTTAAGAGGCACAACTTCTTGACCCTCAGCAGTAACCACAGGCTGCTCTGACAATAGACCTAGATTTTTTAGTACCGTAAATACGTTGATGTAATGGTCGCCAAAGCCCATCCAGAAGCGGATGTTTGGCACATCTAAGTTGGCAGATAAAGAGTGGATTTCATCATGACCACTTAAGTAACTGTTTTGCTCGCCCACTACCGGAAGATCATCAGTACGTTTTACCTCAAACATTTTGTTTGATTGCCACTGGCTGTTTTGCCAAGAGTAAACCGTACCAGTAAATTCACGGAAGTTAATCTCTGGATCAAAGTTGGTAGCGAAGTACTTACCATGACTACCAGCGTTGATATCAATAATATCAATATCTGTGACCGAGCCTTTATCCATCATGTCATAGCCGGCACGAGCATAAGCATTCACTACCCCTGGATCGAAGCCTGCGCCTAAGATGGCAGTGATGTTGTTTTGGGCACAGCGCTCTTTACGCTTCCACTCATAGTTGCCATACCAAGGCGGCGTCTCACAAATCTTACGAGGATCTTCGTGAATGGCCGTGTCGATATAAGCAGCACCCGTATTAATACAAGCTTCTAGTACTGTCATATTAACGAAAGCAGAACCCACGTTAATAACAATATGGGTGCCTGTCTCTTTGATTAGCTCAGCAACAGCTTCAGAGTCCATGGCATCAACCGCATGCGTATGTAACACTGCTGGCTGCTTAAAGCTGCCTTTTTCTTCAACGCTCGCTGCAATGGCATCACACTTGTCAATGGTGCGTGAGGCGATATGTAACTCACCTAACACATCATTATTCATCGCACATTTATGAGCCACAACTTGGGCTACGCCACCAGCGCCTATAATTAGGACGTTGCGTTTAGGGGTTTGAGCATTAGTAGTCAATCTGAAAATCCTCCTTAGTGGGTCAATTTAATCAAAATAGAATTGACACCGTGAGTGTTGTGCGTGAGTTAAAAAGGAAGAATTGGGAAAACCCACGCACCCGAAATGGTTGATACAACTGTCTAAAAACATCACAACTTTTTAGTGGCTAACGGCCAAAAAACGCATAAAAGCCTAGCCACTAAAAATGCAGCATTATAATGTCAAACTGATATTTATGCGACCGTAATTTAGGCTATTTTTGATGATTTTAGCCGCTAATTTTAACGTTTAGCGCGTGCCTTTTTAAGTTAAGGCTTAAGAGAGTTAAGGCAAAACCTATCTTCTATAATGCCATGAATAACCTAATTTGGGAAAAATAAAGCCAAACCAGATAGCATCTTATGCTCTAATCACAGCCATTAAGACAAACTGGCTTTAAAGTCTTCATAACCAAAGGTTTTTTGAACTTTTAGCTCACCTTGCTCATCACAAATAACGATAGATGGCATGGCCACGCCATTAAACCAGTTCTTTTTGACCATGGTATAGCCCGCCGCATTACCAAAAGACACTTTATCGCCGATAACTAGTGGCTTATCTAGAGCATATTCACCAAAGATGTCACCAGCCAAACAAGACTTACCATAGATAATAGTACTGTCATCGGTCTGCTGCGATGTCATATGGCACTGCTGCTCATTGATTTGTACTAAAGGGGCGGTCTCACGATAGATCAAAAGATCTAACATATGTGCTTCAATAGAGGCATCCACCACAGCCAAAGGCTTGCCATTGTGCAGCGTGTCTAACACAGTCGTTACCAACTTAGCCGCATTATGAATACAAGCTTCGCCTGGCTCTAAGTACACTTGCACCCCATACTTTTGACTAAAGGCTTTTAGGCGCTCGGCCAATGCTTCAAGCGGATAGTCAGGGGTAATAAAATGAATTCCGCCGCCCAAGCTTACCC
>JAHHUJ010000252.1 GCA_020024075.1 Psychrobacter sp. | reverse complement strand
CTCATACTCTCAATGCTCTTGAATATTCTGTTTAGTTTATCAATTTTAGCTGATAGCTTTAAAGGAAATTCAAGATACGAGGGTGGCGTTAGTTTTATTGAGCCTCGAAGAGATGAGGATTAAACGTAACCCACCTATTTATGATTAAAAATAATATCCGTCCTATAATGAATGATGGGTTACGCTATCGCTAACCCACCCTACAATTACTTACCAGTTAAGCTATTAGATTAATCCAACAAAAGCTCTTCAAGCATCCGCTCATAAATCTGAGCCAATTTACCAAGGTCATCAACTTCAACTTTTTCATCAACTTGATGGATGGTGGCGTTACGTACACCCAGCTCAACCACTTGCGCACCAGTTGGGGCGATAAAGCGGCCGTCAGAAGTGCCACCTGAGGTGGATAGGGTAGTGTCAATACCAGTCACTTCTTTAACCGCTATTTTACAAGCATCAACCAGCTTACCCTCAGCGGTTAAGAATGGATTACCTGATAATTTCCAGTCAATCTCATAGGTAGCGTCAGAGCCATCAAAGTGCTTATCTAATATTTCATGGGTTTTGGTACGTAATTCATCTTCTGTAGTTTCAGTTGAGAATCTAAAGTTAAATACTACTTCTACCGTTTCAGGAATGACGTTATTGGCACCAGTACCGCCATTGATGTTAGAGATTTGCATAGAAGTAGCAGGGAAAAAGTCGTTGCCTTGGTCCCACTGAGTATTGGTAAATTCAGCTAAGGCTGGCAAGAGAGCATGAATCGGGTTAACTGCCAAATGAGGGTAGGCGACATGGCCTTGTTTGCCGGTGACAGTAAGGATGCCACCTAGTGATCCACGACGGCCGTTTTTGATAATATCGCCTAAAGTATCGGTACTTGATGGCTCACCGACTAAACAATAAGTGATTTTCTCATTACGAGCTTCTAAAGCTTCGACTACCTTGACCGTACCATTTATCGAAGGACCTTCTTCATCCGAAGTAATTAACATGGCAATAGAGCCGTTGTGATCGGGGTGCTTTTTGACAAAACTTTCAGCAGCGATAGTAAAGGCCGCAATACCCGTTTTCATATCGGCAGCACCGCGTCCCCAAAGATAGCCATCTTTGACAATAGGCTCAAATGGTGGGACTTTCCAATTATCCGGATTACCAGTAGGCACTACATCGGTATGACCGGCAAAGCACACCACAGGATCTTGGGTTCCACGTCTGGCCCATAGGTTTTTTACCTGAGCATTTTGGCCACTGACTTGCTCATCGCCAAAATACATAAACTCATGCTCAAAACCAATCGGACTTAAACGCTCAACCAACAGCTCCTGACAGCCTTTATCCTGAGGAGTAACAGAGTCTCGGCGCATTAGCTCAATACTAAGCTCTAAGGTTTGTTGTTGATGGTTTGACTGCTCAGTAGTGTGGTTACAACTCATAATTTCCCTTAAATACATGAAATAAAATATAAATACTGCTAGTGGCTGGCTCTTAGAGGATTGCTATGGCCATGTTAAATAAAAATAACAGCCTTATAAAGGCTCTGCAACTATCAAAGCCTCATCACTGCGTAGCCAAGTGGCAATAGAGTAGCGTTGACGATGCGCTATCTCGACTTGATGCTGTAAGTTACTGTCAAAAATCACTAAGCGATTAGCCTTAGGCAATAATTGATGGCTTTGATTATGACTGTCTATAATAGAGATTTGACCACCATCTGCTTGCTCCCAATCATCATTGAGATAAAAGACTGCAGAGATAACACGCTCATCACGTCCGATAGGATTGTCTGAATGCCATTTATAACCAAAACCTGGCGGATAACAAGCGTAATGTGCTTCGCTATGACGAATACCAGCGAACAAAGTTCGGTTTAGGAAAAATGCCAAGTCATTGATGCTTTGTAGATAATGGTAACCGGCATAAAAGTCTTTGGTAATCCAGCGAATACGGTCTCCACGGATTTCGGTCTTACGCACACCCTCAGCCAGCTTTGCATCGCGATAATCAATAAAGCCACTTTCGGCTTGTAAGGCAAGTAATGCTGTTTGTGAATATACATCGTCTAGGACGATAAACCCATCATCAACGAGAAGCTCTAGAGCCTTATCATCTAATCTTCGTTCCCAATTGGCATCAAAGTCAGATTGATCCAAAGCTCTTTGTGTCTCAGTTAAATCAATGGCAGTTAAGCGGCTGTGTTGCTGATTAAAAGTAGCCTCAGGAGGCAATTGTTGTAATGCTTGACGGGCATGCTCTTTAGAGGCCGCTAAATCTTCTGGAATTAGGGGAGGAGCAATAGCAGCTGTGATTGGATCTTGGAAGTGATAAGAGGTGGGGGTTAAGTTGCTTTCAATAGTTGCGATGGTCGTCTTAACGACTTTAGTCATTGGCGGAATCTCTGTGATTTGTTTTTATAGAGCTCAAAGAGGAGCTTATGTAAAACTGACCCGATAAAGTATAGAGGTTGCAGGTCAGTTTAACAGTAATTTAACGGCAATATTGGTGTCATAATAGGCTATTAACCATTAATATACTTATTTTAAACCAGCTTATGCTACCATAGAACTAGTTTTTGAAAACAAACCTTTTTACACTAAAACAAGCTAACTTATGAATTACAAACACGCCTATCACGCCGGTAATTTCGCCGACGTTGCAAAACACATTTTACTGGTTCAATTGCTTAATCAAATGAGCACTAAAGGCAAGCCTTATTACGCGTTAGATGCTTATGGCGGACGCGGTCTTTACTCATTAAGCAGTGAAGAAGCTCGCAAGACAGGCGAGGCCAAAGCAGGTGTGCAAAAGATTTTAGACGCGGATCTATCTGAAGCTCCTGATGCAGTACGTCAGTATGTTGAGGATATTAAACAGGCGCGT
>JAHHUJ010000251.1 GCA_020024075.1 Psychrobacter sp. | reverse complement strand
GGGTTATTCCTAGATTTAAGCGTTTTACGTTAACTGGGGTATTTAATATCAGCCGTGAAGTGGATAACTTGGTGGCATTCATTCCTATGGGAGATGCGGCAACGTTACTGCGTTTGCCTCCTGGTGCTCAAGGGGTGCGTATGAAGTTAGATGATATCTTCTTAGCACCGCAAGTGGCGCAGCGAGCAGCCAACCTTGCTCCAGAATATCTATATCCTAATGACTGGACAAAAACTCATGGTAATTTGTTTGGCGCCATTCAAATGGAAAAAGCGATGGTGGGCTTATTACTGTTCTTAATTATTATTGTCGCCGCTTTTAATATTGTCTCAAGTTTGGTTATGTTGGTAACGGACAAAAAAGCAGACATTGCTATTTTAAAAACTTTTGGAGCTTCACCAAAGCTGATAACCCAAGTATTTATGGTACAAGGCTTAGTCATTGGCGTAATCGGTACTGTGGCAGGTACTATCCTAGGGGTGATTTTAGCGTTAACGGTGGGTGACTTATTAGGCTGGATAAATCAAGCCTTTAACCTCCATCTTTTTGATGCTTACTTTATTAATTATCTGCCAACAGAGTTACGCTGGACGGATGTGTTGATTATTACCAGCACTTCATTTTTATTAAGTTTCTTGGCAACTATCTATCCTGCTCGCCGTGCCGCTAGTATTCAGCCTGCGCAAACCCTACGTTATGAATAACATTGTGGGTTTGAAAGGTCGTGGGTATAAAAGATAGAAGAGGTTTAAAACAGTCATTTAGAATAATAGCCATTGAGAAAATAGTATGTCAGAGATTTTAGTCGCAAAAAATATCAACAAGATTTACGATGAAGGCAATATTCGCACTCAAGTGTTAACGGGTCTGAATTTAACGGTGAATGCAGGCGAGCGCATCGCCATCGTAGGTACTAGTGGTTCTGGTAAAAGTACTTTGTTGCATCTGCTAGGTGGTCTTGATGTGCCAACCTCTGGTGAGGTTTGGTTGCACGGCAAGTGCTTAAATAATATGAATGAGACCCAGCGTGGCGAGATGCGCAATCAGCACTTGGGTTTTATTTATCAGTTTCATCATTTATTGCCAGAGTTTACGGCGATAGAAAACGTGGCGATGCCGCTGTTACTTCGTAAGGACGTTCCTATTAAAGAGGCGCGCCAACAGGCGGTAGATCTACTAGAGCGTGTGGGGCTAGGACATAGATTGGAGCACCGTCCAGGTGAGTTGTCGGGTGGTGAAAGACAGCGTGTGGCCATTGCCAGAGCTTTGGTTACTAAGCCGTCATTAGTGTTGGCCGATGAGCCGACCGGTAACTTAGACTATGATAATGCCCAAAGTATCTTTGGCTTATTGGCAGAGCTGCAAGATACGATGAAGACAGCGCTATTAATGGTGACCCATGATAGAAGTTTAGCGGCTATGGCCGATCGTCAGATGCTCCTAAAAAATGGCAAATGGCAAAATTTTGATAATTAAACAGTTTTATATCAAACAGTTTTTATTAAACGATTATCAAACGATTATTATTAAAAGTTTTGTTTTAAACTATTTCATTATACAGCTTTGTCCTAAATAATTTGTATGAATGAGATTGTGTTAAGAAGCGTGCAGTAATAGGACTGTTTTGATCAAAATCGATAAGCCCACTGTTCAGTCATTAGGTCAGGTATCAGGGGTAATCTTGACCCACTATTAAGGATTTTATTTGATTTGGCTAGCAGGGATATTGGCAATTGCTTTAATGTTAGCCATTTTGGAGCTGGACCCGAGCCAGCTCTATGCGATTAGCAGCTTACCCCACCAAGTTGCTAGTGAGCGTTGGCAGGTAGTGGCTTATGTCTTATTGGCATTAATGGCTTTGCTGTACTCCCTGTCTTATCTTATCCCATTATTCTTCAAAAAATTAAAAACAAACACGCCTCCTTATTCAGCCTCATCCATTTCTATTGTTCCTACCCAGAGCTATCTGACTCCTTATACTCAGCTGCGGCGGCAAGGGATTGTTAGGCCCATTATCAAGCTAGCTACGCTATTGCTATTGTTACTAGCGGTGCTATGCAATAGTGTGGCACAGCGCTTAGCCTTTATAGAAGCTTCTCCCCAAAAGCCGCTTTATTTAGAAGCCATGGTTAGCCCAGTGGGCTTAAGTGATAAGCGTCTAGCAGTTGCAGAGGGCGAGGTAATACAGGGCTATCGGCAATTGGTTCAGTTGTCAGCTATTCAACTGGACTCGTTACATGACAATCACTCAGCAACACCGGACTTATCTGGATTAAGTCAGCTGCCAGCAACGATGAGGGTTATGCTGCAAAGCTATCAAAGTGAGGATAGTCAGCTTAATCAGTTAGCCCCCAATCAACAGCTGAGAATGAAGCTGGTCTTGCAGCCGCTTCAATTAAAGGATAAAGCCAATGCTGATGAGTTTGATGAATACCGCTGGCTAAGTAGCCGCCATGCCACGGCGAAAGCTTTTGTTGTGGCGACGCATTATCCCTCTATAAAGCTTGCGACCGAGTTAACTTTGCAGCAAAAGATAGATGTGATGCGTTATAAGTTCCGTGAGCATTTTTTGCAGTTGATGCTTCAGCGTTCACAGCAGGCAATTGAGGAAAATTATCAAGTCAAAACGAGCCAAGATGAGGTAGCAGTAACCTTAAGTTTACTGACTGGTGATCGTAGCTTAATTAGCGATGACATGACGGCTTTATATCAGTTTGGGGGTATCTCCCATTTATTGGCCATCTCTGGCACTCATGTTTTATTTTTGAGCTTATTATGTGCAGCATTGGCGACGGGTATCATTAATCGCTTTAGACCCAGTATTTACCACTGGTTACCGCGCTGGCAATGTGCTTTTATTATTGCTGCCATAACTGCTTTTGGCTATGCGCTTTTTGCAGGGTTCGATGTGCCGGCGTTACGCACGGCTTGTA
>JAHHUJ010000250.1 GCA_020024075.1 Psychrobacter sp. | reverse complement strand
TTCTTTATCAGCCAGCTCTTTTTTTGCTTTTTCAACATTGGCTTCAACTTGCTTTTGCATCGCCTGAGCTTGCTGCATAAGGGCTTGAATATTCATGATTACCTCATCAGTATTTTTGAAATATTTCGAATTAGTCTCGTGATAAGCTTCATTATACTGATAACTTAAGGAGCTGTCTAAAAAGTTATGTTTTAAGCTTGTGACTTAGCTTAAGCTATCTAATCCTCGCGCTAAATCTTTAATAATATCATCCACCTCTTCTAACCCCACCGAGAGTCGAATAAGTGCTTCAGTCACTCCCGCTTCAGCACGAGCTTGTGCCGAAACTCTAAAGTGAGTGGTGGTTGCAGGATGGGTCACTGTGGTCTTAGCATCCCCTAAGTTATTGGTAATGGACACCATTTTAGTGCTATCAATAACGTGCCAAGCAGCTGACTGCGGGGTATGGTTGCCCACAGCCTTCACCTCAAAGCCCATAATTGCCCCATAGCAGTTCTTGCGATGGTGTTGCTGTTTAGCTAGCTCATGCATTGGGTGGCTTGGCAGACCTGAGAAATGTACTTTTTCAACATTAGGATGATTGGCCAGAAACTCAGCGATTTTGTTGGCATTATCACAGTGAGCCTGCATACGTAGATTTAAAGTCTCTAGGCCTTTGATAAAGACCCAAGCATTAAATGGACTCATGCTAATACCACCAGAGCGAACCACGACGAAAGCCTGCTGCATCAGCTCTTCACTACCTACCAAGGCACCGCCAAGGACTCTGCCCTGACCATCAATGTATTTGGTCGCTGAGTGAATCACAACATCTGCACCAAATTCTAGAGGACGCTGGATAGCAGGGGTAGCAAAGCAGTTATCTACCACAAATAACGCGCCGTGAGCATGAGCAATAGCACTGATTGCTTTCATATCCGCAATCTGGCCTAATGGGTTACTGGGCGTCTCACAAAATAATAAGCGAGTATTGGACTCAATCGCTTGCTCCCAAGCTTTATTATCAAAGCAGTCCACATAAGTAACACTAACGCCAAACTTACCCATAAAGTTATTAAACAGACCAACCGATGAACCAAATAGCTGTTTGGCTGCGACAATATGATCGCCTTGCTTTAGATAAGCTAAGCACATGGTCAAGACTGCACCCATACCCGAAGCCGTTGCTACTGCACGCTCCCCGCCTTCTAAGGCTGCCAATCGGCGCTCAAAAGTGCGCACCGTTGGGTTGGTATGACGTGAATAGACGTTGCCTGTCTTCGACCCATTGAAGTGAGCCGCGGCATCAGCGGCCGACGGATACACATAAGAGCTGGTGGTATAAATAGGATCATTATGCTCGCCTTCATCACTGCGATGCTGTCCTGCACGTACAGCAATGGTCTGCATCGCATAGCCTTGGCTTAAATCTAAGGCATCACTGTTCCAGTTATCATCTAATTGACTACTTTGAGGGGCTGCAGAAGCTTGAGCGGTGTTTTGATTGTCATGGGTCATAGTATTATCTATTATGGTTATTAAAGATTGATGAAAGAGAATTGGCTTAACTTTTAAAAGCTTTATCAAAATAAAAGTATTTTAGCAATATATCACTGTTTTTTTATCGTTTTTGGATTTCCATTGTAAGCTAACGCTATTCTATTTTTAAATTAACAAAAAACTCAATTCATGCTAGGGAATACCGCTATGAGCACAAATAACTCTTCTATCCACTCAGCTTTAGACCACTCAGCTTTAGAATCAGCCACAAATTCCACTCCGCCCAAATCAGTTAGCTTTCTGGGGCTTGGCGCCATGGGACATCACATGGCGAAGCATTTGGTAGGTCAGTTTGATACCGTTATGGTTTGGAACCGAACTTCTACCAAAGCCGAGGCTCATGCAAAAGAGTTTGGCACCATAGCAGTGAACTTACAACAAGCAGTAACCGCAGATGTTATCTTTTCATGCCTGCCTACCAGTAATGTGGTAGATGAGGTAATCGAACAAGCCCTACCTTATTTATCGGCCAATAGCGTCTGGGTAGACTGTACGAGTGGGGTTCCTGCTCAGGCAAAAGCCTGTCAAGCTAAGCTCAAAGCCATTGGTTGTGAGTTTTTGGATGCGCCTGTATCTGGTCAAACCTCAGGAGCTGATAGCGGTACATTAACGGTAATGATTGGTGGCTCTGCTGAAGCACTGGCTTATGCTAGACCAGCCATTGAATGCTTTGCCGGTCTTATTGTCCATGTCGGTGACTCTGGAGCTGGCTTTGCGGTCAAAGCGGTGAACAACACCTTATTTGCCATTAATGCCTGGGCTGCTGCTGAAGGGTTATCTGTCCTCAAAGCACATGGGGTTAACCCTTCAGATGCCTTGGCTTGTATCAATAAAGCCAGTGGTCAAAGCTTTGCTACCTTAGCCACCTTCCCAGATCGAATTGTAAATCGTGCTTTTCCTAAGACCTTTACCATAGACTTAATGGCCAAGGACTGTGGCATTGCCATTGATTTACAAACTCAAAAGCAAGTCCCAACACCAGTAATGGCCCAAGTGGCAAGCTTAGTGCGAGCTGCTAGCAACCAGCATGAGCCTGGCTCAGCCGACTTCTCAGAGTTTGCAAAATTTTATGAGATGATGAGTGGTCTTGATATTGAAGATGACCAGTAAGGTTGATTTATACATTTTATAACCCTATCAATTATAGTCCTATCAAGTCATCAACATAGTATTCGTTACTACACCAATACGGGGAGGCTTACAGCAAGCGACTCCCCTTGTTATTGGCTTTATGATTGGCTTTATTGTTGGTTAAACATTTTAGCAACTTTACTACGCTTTAGACTGGGGTAAAATGCTTTTGTTTTATGCCATTACAGTTACTGTCAATTTTTATAGCCCAAGTTGTAGCTCAAGGTTATCTTGCAGCTTAAGTTATCTTGTAGCTTAAGTTATCTTGTAGCT
>JAHHUJ010000025.1 GCA_020024075.1 Psychrobacter sp. | reverse complement strand
TGGGAATATGCTGGCTCTTTTCCGCCTCGCTCACCTCTTTAAATAGACCCATAGCGACACCACCTTTGGCACGAATGGTCTCAAGCTTATCCAGCAGCTCTTTATTGCCATTGATATCTGTTTGAAGCTCAGTGCCTGTAAAGCCTAAGTCTGCTGCCTGCATAAAGATAGTAGGGATGCCAGCGCTGATAAAAGTGGCTTTAACACTGTCTTTTTCAAGCCCGCAACCAGAGACATCAAAGTCATCGACCAGATTACCAGTAGGGAACATGGCACTTGAGGCATCTACTGGGTCAATAAATTCAATTTTGACCTCAGCGGCTGGGAAAGTAACGCCATCTAATTCAAAGTCGCCAGTTTCTTGCACTTGCACCTGTCCTTGCTCGTCAATGTAGACCGGCACATGAGCAATAATGGTTTTTCTGATATTCTGTTGCCAAATACGTACTTCACAAATACCGCTCTCAGCACTGGCGGCTACTTTATCGCTATCAACCAGCCCCATATTGATAGCACAAGCACCGACAGCAGCGGTTAAGTTGCCGCAGTTACCAGCCCAGTCAATCATAGGTTTGGCGATATTTACTTGGCCAAAAAGGTAGTTTACATCATGGTTGTCTTGATCAGATTTGGAGAGGATAACTGTTTTTGAGGTACTCGATGAGCCATTCCCTAAGCCGTCGATTTGTTTACCATAAGGGTCTGGACTACCAATGACGCGTAGCAAGAAGTTATCTCGAGCCTGCCCAGGTTGTTGGCAGTGCTCAGGCAAATCATTTAGATTAAAGAACACACCTTTTGAGGTGCCACCACGCATATAGGTGGCTGGTACTGCAACTTGGGGGGCGAATTTTGGTTGTGACATAAGGCTTATTTCCTTAATTAGATTTTATAATAATATAAGATTAATAATGGATTTTATTAGACAAATATTTTCATCAAAAAAGCGCACAAACACCGGTGGCTTGTGCGCTTCGTTTATACGCATTTTATCAGCGGTTTAATAGAAACCTAAGCCACATCACCTGCTAAGAACTCTTTAGCGAAGCGCTGCAACATACCACCAGAGTTATACATTTTGACCTCATCGGCAGTATCTAAGCGGCACTTAACAGGCGCTTTATCTACGCTGCCGTCTTTGCGAGGAATAACTAAAGTCATTGTACCGCCAGCAGAGACTTCGCCTTCGATATCAAACACTTCTGTGCCATCTATATTCAAAGTCTTGCGGGTAGTACCCGGCTCGAACTGTAAAGGCAAGGCACCCATACCGACTAGGTTCTGACGGTGAATACGCTCAAAGTCTTCAGCAACGACCACCTCCACTCCTGCCAATCGAACCCCTTTCGCCGCCCAGTCACGGCTAGAGCCTTGACCATAGCCATCACCTGCGATGATGATTAGTGGCTGTTTGCGGTTCATGTAGGTTTCGATCGCCTCCCACATACGCATCACTTCACCTTCTGGTTCAACACGGGCTAATGAGCCTTGAATAACTTCCCCCTGTTTGTTATCGATGCCATCACGAACCATCTCGTTAAGCAGTTTTGGGTTAGCAAAAGTAGCTCGTTGAGCGGTTAAGTGATCGCCGCGGTGAGTGGCATACGAGTTGTAGTCTTCTTCTGGCAGACCCATTTTGTCCAAGTACTCGCCAGCCGCACTGTCGGCCATAATTGCGTTAGAGGGGGATAGGTGGTCAGTAGTAATATTATCACCCAGTACTGCCAATGGACGCATACCTTTGAGTTTATTTGCTTCTGCCATAGTGCCCTCCCAGTAAGGAGGACGGCGGATGTAGGTACTCATCTCACGCCAATCATACTGAGGGCTGACCGTCAGTGAATCACTGCGAGTCGCATCAGCTTTGGCCTCATCAAACATAGGGATATACACCTGATTGAACTGCTCAGGCTTCACCGCTGACTTCACAATAGCGTCCACTTCGGCATCATCAAACCAGATGTCTTTTAGATACACATCATTGCCGTCTTTGTCTTTGCCCAGTGAATCTTTTTCGATATCAAAGCGGATATTACCAGCAATGGCGTAGGCCACAACCAGTGGTGGAGAGGCCAAGAAGGCTTGCTTGGCATAAGGATGGATACGACCATCAAAGTTACGGTTACCCGAAAGTACAGCGGTAGTAAATAGGTCACGATCAATGATTTCTTGCTGAATCTCTGGATCTAACGCACCGCTCATTCCGTTACACGTAGTACAGGCGAAGGCCACCACATCGAAGCCCAATTTTTGTAGCTCTGGCAACAGCCCCGCTTCTTCTAGGTATAATTTAACGGTTTTTGAACCGGGTGCTAAGGAGGACTTCACCCAAGGTTTGCGCACTAGGCCTTTTTTAACCGCATTACGAGCTACGATACCGGCAGCAACCATGTTGCGTGGGTTAGACGTATTGGTACAACTGGTAATAGCGGCAATAATCACCGCACCATCTGGCATTTGACTGTCATCTTGTTCTGCTAATGGTTTATTGTTAGCATGAGCAATACCTGCTTCAACCAAGTCAGTGGTCGACACGCGAGCGTGTGGACGTGATGGGCCAGCAATATTACGTACTACTTTGGACAGATCAAATTTTAAAACGCGCTCGTATTCAGCATCGACCATACCGTCGGCCCAAAGACCGGTTTGTTTGGCATAGGTTTCAACGATTTTGATTTGCTGCTCACTACGGCCTGTTAGACGTAGATAATCGATGGTTTGTTCATCGATAGAGAACATGGCAGCAGTTGCGCCGTATTCTGGAGTCATATTTGAAATAGAAGCTCTATCGCCTACAGTTAAGTTGCGAGCACCTTCTCCGAAGAACTCAAGATAAGAGGAAACCACCCCTTCTTTACGTAAGAACTCAGTCATCGCTAGCACTAAGTCAGTCCCGGTAATACCTTCTTGTAACTTACCAGTTAGCTCAACACCAATAATATCAGGTAGACGCATATAAGAAGGGTTGCCTAGCATCACGCTTTCGGCCTCTAGCCCGCCAACACCGATAGAGATAACCCCTAGCGCATCCACCATTGGCGTGTGACTGTCAGTACCCACTAAAGTGTCTGGGAAGGTAACGGCATCGCCATTTTGATCGGCAACTACTTGTACCACAGGAGACATTTTCTCGAGGTTAATCTGGTGCATAATACCGTTACCAGGTGGTACTACGTTGACGTTATCAAAGGCGTACTGACACCAGTTGATAAAGTGGAAACGGTCGGCATTGCGGCGCTCTTCAATTTCGCGGTTTTTCTCAAAAGCATTTTTTTCAAAACCGGCATGTTCAACCGCCAAGGAGTGGTCCACAATGAGCTGAGTCGGGACAATTGGATTTACTTTTGAGGGATCACCGCCCTCAGCAGCAATAGCATCACGTAAGCCAGCTAAATCAACAAAAGCGGTCTGACCCAAGATGTCATGACAGACGACGCGAGCGGGATACCAAGGGAAGTCAACTTCCTGCTTACGATAGATATGCTGAGACAGTGCTTCTTTTAAGTCCTCTGGTGGGCAACGACGCACTAAGTTTTCACATAATACTTTTGAGCTAAAAGGTAGCTTAGCATAAGCACCAGGTTCAATTTCATTCACCGCTTGTTCAACGTCAAAATAAAATAGATCCGTACCAGGTAATGGCTTCTTGTACTGCTCATTCATGGTTTGTGGATTTGCTTGTGTTAAGGGCTGCTTGTTGCTATCAACATTTGGCATAACGGGCCATCCTTGATAATTAAATTATAAAATTGCACAAAGGGGTGTCTGACAGGTATTTTTTCGGACACACCCTTGTTAAAGCTTAAATATTTTTTAGATTAATCACGCTTAAATCAATCACGCTTAAACCAACACGTAAATTAACCACGTTCACTGATAAAAGGGACTTCTCTTGGCTCTTCACCAATATATTCAGCACTTGGGCGAATAATACGGTTATCTGCACGTTGCTCAAATACGTGAGAGGCCCAACCAGTTAGACGCGAGCATACGAAGATTGGGGTAAACAATTTAGTTGGGATACCCATAAAGTTATAGGTCGAGGCATGGAAGAAGTCGGCGTTACAGAACAATTTCTTCTCACGCCACGTCACCTCTTCACAGCGTACAGATACTGGATACAATACTTCGTCACCGACATCGGCGGCTAATTTCTCAGCCCACTGTTTGATAATCACGTTACGAGGATCTGATTCGCTATAAATAGCATGACCAAAGCCCATGATTTTCTCTTTACGCTGTAACATACCCATTAAGCCTGATTCGGCTTCATCAGGAGTTTGGAACTTCTCGATAAGCGCCATTGCTGCCTCATTAGCACCGCCGTGTAATGGACCACGTAGTGAGCCAATAGCACCAGTAATACAAGAGAAAATGTCCGATAGGGTAGAAGCACAAACGCGGGCGGTGAATGTGGAGGCATTAAACTCATGCTCCGCATACAAGATCAAAGAGACGTTCATTACACGCTCGTGTAGCTCGCTTGGCTTCTCGCCTTTTAATAGGTGCAAGAAGTGACCGCCTATGGTGTCTGAATCGGTAACACAGTTAATTTTTACGCCCTCATGGCTGTAACGATACCAGTAGCTAATAATAGCTGGGAAAGCAGACAGCATACGGTTGGTCTTATCTAGCTGCTGCTCAAAGCTATCCTCTGGTTCTAGGTTACCTAGCATGGAACACCCAGTACGCAGTACATCCATTGGGTGCGCCTCTTGTGGAATACGCTCTAGCACGTCTTTCAAAGCTTGTGGTAAATCACGTAACTGCTTTAAAGTTGCCTGATATTCATCAAGCTGTGTTTGGGTTGGTAACTCACCGTATAGCAATAAATAGGCCACTTCTTCGAAGATACAGTTCTCAGCCAAATCCTTTACATCGTAACCACGGTAGGTTAGACCTGAGCCTGATTTACCTACGGTTGATAATGCCGTTTTGCCTGCGACTTGTCCACGTAAGCCTGCGCCTGATAATTTTTTACCTGCTGCCATAATAAAAATCCTTTTTTTTAGGTGACTTGATAAATTAAAGCTAATTGTGCGTTAAGAGTGTAAGTTTGGGTGTTTGTGCTACTCCAGCGGTTTATGTTTTATTTTTTTTGAGCAAAAAGCTGATCTAGTTTTTGTTCAAACTCATGGTAGTTTAAGAAGTCATACAGCTCCATACGCGTCTGCATGGTATCGACCACAGCTTCTTGAGTACCATCATCTAAGATATGCTGATAGACATTTAAGGCAGCTTTATTCATCGCGCGAAATGCTGACAATGGGTACAGCACCATATCCACACCTACTTGGAATAACTGCTCGGTGGTATACAAATCCGTTTGACCAAATTCAGTCATGTTTGCTAACACAGGGATATCTAGTACGTCAGTGAACTTACGGTACATCTCGATATCGGTTAATGCCTCAGCAAAAATCATATCTGCCCCCGCTTCTTGAAAAGCCACGGCACGTTCAACGGCAGCCTCTAAGCCTTCAACGGATAGCGCATCGGTACGGGCCATAACCACGAAGTCTGAATCTACTTTGGCATCAAGGGCTGCTTTTAGACGGTCAACCATTTCACTGGTCGACACAATTTCTTTGTTAGGACGGTGACCACAACGCTTTTGTGCCACTTGGTCTTCGATATGTACCGCTGCAACGCCAGCTTTTTCCATCTTCTTGATGGTTTGCGCGATGTTAAAAGCACCGCCCCAACCGGTATCAATATCCACCAGTAATGGCGTATCGACCGCATTGGTAATACGACTAGCATCTTCTAATACGTTATCTAAGCTAGTCATTCCCAAATCCGGTAAACCGTATGAAGCATTGGCCACGCCGCCACCTGATAAGTAGATGGCTTTATGCCCCACTTGTTTTGCCATCATGGCTGTATAGGCATTGATAGTACCGACGATTTGTAAGGGTTGGTTGTTGGTTTTTTGTGCAGAGATGGCATCGCGAAAGCGCTTGCCAGCAGAGATAGAAGTCATAATCTTTCCTTAGATTTAAGAGGGGTTAGTACAATATCTGAATAACTGTATAGCTAGGGATAATCTGTCACTATGAATATTCTTTACTTATGAATATTTTTTACCTATGAACTATATTTGCCAATAGATTACCCCTTATTTTGACAATAAGGAAGAGAGGATAACTGCCTTTAAGAGTAGTATTAATAAAGTGAAAAGTTAGATTTTATTATAGTATTCATTTTATGAATGATAGTATTTAAAAAACCACTATTTGCAGCTTATGGTATTTATAAACTGTAAATTGAGCAAAATAAAAAGAGATTGAAATACACATTTTGTTACAATTATGACGGCAAAATAGAGTAGTTAAGCTTTATTTACCACGGCGGTAAGTGATGCCTCGCTGCTCATAAACCTCATAAATGACTTCAAGCAACGTCTCAAATGCTGGGTGGGTAGGGTTGTGTAGAGCACAGAGATAAATAGGCGAGGTCGCATCTTCATGAACCAACTTACGATAACTAATTTGCTCAGTACGTACAGACTTTAAACTATCAGGCACTAAGGTAATGCCTTCACCAGCAGCCACTAGGCTAAGCGCTATTTGAATGTCACTCACAGAGGTGGTTTGAGGCGGCAAAGCAGATTGCTTGGCAAACAAATGCAATAACGGCTCGCCAATTAGAGCAGGACTGCCATAATCTGCCCCCTGTGCAGCTGGTATGTTGGCGGCTGGCAAATGGGTTTGATGATAGAGAATAATGCGGCTGTCTTGTAGCTGCGATAGATGAAGCTCTTGCTGATTGGTTAAGTGATGTGCTTTTGGTAAGGCGGCGACATAGCGCTCATGGCGCAGCAGCAACTGCTTAATATTGGCATCTTCATGACCAAAGCGACCAAAGCCCACATCTATCTCGCCCGCCTTAAGGGCATTAACTTGCTTAAAGGAGCTAATGTCTTTTAGATGCACTGCCAAATCAGGAAGACGCTGTTTGATACGAGAGATAATAGTAGGAAGCAGACCATACAGTACCGAAGGCACAAAGCCGATATTTAGAGTATCAGGCGGGTGTGCTATTTTTTGAGTTAAGTTAATACTACTCTCAAGCTCCTTTAATATTGAATCTACTTTTTCATAAAAAAACAGCCCCGCAGCGGTGAGCTGTAAAGGGCGATGATAGCGATCGATAAGCTCAACCCCGATATCTTCCTCTAGCTGCTTAATTAATCGGCTTAACGTAGGCTGAGATAACTCAGTAGTTGCAGCCGCTTCACTAAAGCTTTTTAGCTCGGCGACTGTATGAAAAGCGGTGAGTCTTTTTAGTTGCATTTATTCCTCATTAGGGCTTTTTATTCAAACTCAATGACACGACCATCATCTAAGACCATTTCACCTTTTGTAACCACAATTTCGATGTTTTGTGGGTTTTGAATGGCCTTCATGACATTGGTATCTGAGATACTCACATCAGCAATGATTTTATTGGCATTCCTTGGTGCGATTGCAGGCTCAAACTTGGTTAGTGGAATGACCACAGGCTTTGGTTTTTTAAAGGCTGGATAGCGTAAAAGTAGCGTTCCTTTAAAGCTACTAATGGCGGCGCTGCTTCTATTTGCTAACACAAAAGATAACTCAACATTGTTCAAGCTATCCGTTGAACTGGTACGCGCTGGTAACAAGGTAATGCTGAATTCATTTTGTTGCGCCTCTTGAGTGACTGGGCTTTTACGACCTGTTGGGTTGTTTGGGTGCAGCACTTCATATTGGCGTTGTTGTTCTAATGCCTTACCGATAGTCACTCGCGGCATAGCCCCTTTTTCATAGGCTTCACTCAACCGCATACGTATCATATAACGGCTTAATAGCTGTCTGTCTTCTTCTGATAGCTGCTGCAAAGTATCTCCTAGTTTGTCTTGCCATTTTTCAGCATCAGTAGGGATGGTTTGCAGCATGGGATTGGAGGGAGGAGGGGGTTTACAGCCTGTTAACGCTAAAGGAGAGGCGCTCAGCGCTAGCAATAGCATAACGCCATAGAGGCTATAAGCTTTGTGGTTATATGCTTTACGACTATAGGCTTTATGACTATGAGCTTCATAACTGCAAGCTTTATGACTATGAGCTTTGTTACCTTGGTCAAGTGAGCTGTTATCTATCTTTTGAAAAAATCTAAAACCTTTCATATAAGCCTCCAAATTGCTTTATATGCCCTAAAGGAAAATAAACAGGGAATTAAATAGGAAATTAAATAGGGAACTGAGCAGGGAACTATTAAGACTATATAACGTAACCACTGACTGATACAACAGCAAATTTAGGAAGCTATCTATTGATTTTTATGGCTTTATAATGGGTATGGCAAAAGCCAACAACTAACAACCAAAAAAAAGAGCTGCTCAGTAGTCAAAGCAGCTCTCAATAATTCAGCTAATATGAGTTGGTTATTGGTTGGTTATTGTCAGATATATTGACAGTTAACCGTTAACAGTTGATTGATTAATTAATTAATCCTAGTAACTGAGCCATAAACAATAGCGCGATACCCCCTAAGAAAATCAAGCCTGCAATACTATACAGCTTCATGCCTGCCGATAACTGCTGATGATTTTTGGCAAGCGAGTAGTTTAACCAACCGAAGATAGGAGCAGAAACAAAGGCACTAATCATAGCGAACTTCAGCATCGCTCCTAACTGACCTGTGAAGAAAGTGATAATAACAAACCCACCCCAAGCACAATAAGAGGTCCAAAATAAAATTTGCTTGTGTGAAATGGCCGTATCGCCTTTTATCAAGCGCCAGCTTTCGGCATTAACTCGGCCATAGCCATCAGCACAGGTAATGGTAGTCCCAAACATCACCATGAAGGCAATAAACGCGACCAGCAGTCTTGACCACTCACCAATGGTAGCCGTGTACATATTAATTAGCTGACCAACATAAGCGCCGCCTTGAGTCTGAATCTCTACTCCAGAACCATATTGGACATATACCCCTAATGCTAAGAACAATAACGCCAAAACAGAGGTGGCAATAAAGCCGACATTGAAGTCGATTAAGCCTTGACGGTGCGTAGTATGGTCATTTCTAATCTTAGCAGAAATCCACATTGAGTTAATGGCAGAGAACTCAAGCGGTGCTGGCATCCAGCCCATTAACGCTACGATAAAGCCTAAGGTAGCCATATTCCAAGGTGAGGTAGCGACGAAGTCTGGTGAGATGGCAGTAGGCTTGCCCGCCGCAATGATGACTGCCGCTAAGGTTGCCATGGTTAATGCCACCATAATCCACTTGGTCACCTTATCAAGCATCTTATAGTGACCGACGATTAAGAATAGCCACGACACACTCATTACTATCAATGATAGGGTAGTGGTCGATAAGCCCCAACTTTCGGGCAACATAAAGCCTAGGATAACAGCAGCTAATAGGGCTACAGCGCCGGTACTAATAACCGAAGCGGCTAGCGATAATAGAAAGAATGCCCAAAGATATAACTTTGACTTCTTAGCATAGCCTGCCACCAAAGAGTCGCCAGTCTCGTAGACATAATCAGTACCGAACTTGAAGAACGGGTATTTAAAGAAGTTGGCGAGGATAATCATAATTGCCAACTGCCAGCCGTACAAAGCACCCGCTTGAGTTGAGGATATTAAATGCGAGCCGCCAATGGCTGCGGTAGCTAATAAAATACCAGGGCCAAAGTTTTTCCAGTTAAATCCGGATTTATTATTGGCTGAATGAGTAGAAGAAGTGCTCATTAGTGAATTACCTTAAATGGAGATATATGTTATATGTAGTTTCTGCTAAGCAGGGATATCAAAATTACGTGCTCAGCCATATGTGCTAAGCCAATAGACCGCTGAGCTGAGCTAGGAATAACAAAGCGACAGCGGTTAGAAAGATAAGTCCTGAAATACTATAAATGGTCATGGGCGTTGATAGTCTTTTTTGGCTTTTGATTAATGAGTAGTTAAGCCAGCCAAACACTGGCGCTAAAACGAAAGCTGAAATCATAGCGAACTTCAGCATCGTCCCCAGTTGTCCCTTAAAGAAGGTAATCAAAATAAAGCCACCTAACACCGTGTATGTGGTCCAAAACAACACTTGCTTATCAGTCGCTTCAGCATCCCCTCTGATAAGGCGTGTGCTTTCTGCCAATGAGCGGCCATAACCATCGGCACAAGCCACTGTGGTGCCGAACATCACCATAAATGCCACAAAGGCTACTAACAACTTCGACCAGTCGCCAATGGTGGCGGTGTACATACTAATTAGCTGGCCAATATAATCTCCGCCTTGCATCTCAACTTCAATACCAGAGCCGTACTGCACAAACACCCCTAGGGCTAAGAAGAATAAGGCTAGGATTGCACTAGAGATATAACCGGCGTTAAAGTCGATTAAGCCTTGTTTGTAGGTGGTGTGATCGGTTTTTACTTTTTCTTTGGTCCACATTGAAGTCATAGCCGCAAATTCCATAGGAGCTGGCATCCAGCCCATTAGCGCTACGATAAAGCCTAAAGAGGCCATATTCCAAGGTGATATTTCGACGAAATCTGCTGCCATAGGCGTGGGCCTGCCAGCAGCAATGAACACCGCTAATATAGTGGTAAGAATGAGCGTGGCCATAATCCACTTATTAAAGCGATCGAGTAGCTTGTAATGTCCTAATACCAAGAACAGCCAAGACACACCCATTAGCAGTAACGACAGCGTGGTAATAGAAGCTATCCCTTCGGGCAACATAAACTTCAAGATTACCGATGTTAATAAGGTCACTGCGCCAACACTAATTACCGCCGAAGCTAGAAGCAATAAACTGTAGACCCATAGATATACCGGCGACTTTTTGGCATAACCGGCGATAAGTGACTCGCCTGTGTCATACACATAGTCAGTACTAAACTTAAAAAAAGGATATTTAAAGAAGTTGGCCAAAATAATCATAATGGCTAGCTGCCAACCATATAAAGCACCAGCCTGAGTAGCTGAAATAAGATGCGAGCCACCAACGGCACCTGTCGCTAACAAAATACCTGGACCAAAAATACGCCAGCTAAATTTATTGTCATTGTTGTCAGTATCGGGGGATGCTTTGCTCATAAATACCTCAAATAAGTCATGAAAGTCTGGATCAGGAGCAACTGACTGACAATAGCGACAGCGATACTAAGCTCGGAGCCTTACCTTCAAAAAACTTAATATACTATCATGTATAGTTTGGTAACTAATTGAATATGGTTATGTCAAACCACTCTTTTGGTTATAAGACTCTTTGTGCTGAATAATTGGCTATTAATCTGACCGACTGATCAACTAAATTAACCATAAGTTTTATAATAAATTAAGTTATAACTATATTTTATAACTTAAGCAAGCATTGCATACAATAAGCATCTTTTTCTAGCTAGGATTAAGTATTACTATGACTAAGCATGCAAAGGAATACTGCAGTTTATAAACCCTAGCCTTAACGCTTACTTCTTTATAGATAACAAAAGGTTATGGCTTAATAAATATCACAAGGAGTGTCACATGTTGTACCAAACCCCGAATACTGAAAATAGTTTAGTTAAATTCCGCAAAAAATATGACAATTTTATTGGCGGAGAGTGGGTTGCTCCCATTGATGGTGAGTATTTTGAAAACACCAGTCCTATCGATGGCAAGGTCATTTGCCAAGTCGCCCGTTCAAAAGCAGCTGACATCGAAAAAGCCTTAGATGCGGCCCATGCCGCCAAAGATGCCTGGGGCAAAACCAGTGTCACTGAGCGCTCTAATATCCTGCTAAAAATCGCTGACAAGCTAGAAGAGAACCTTGAAAAAATTGCAGTGGCTGAGTGCTACGACAATGGTAAGCCTGTCAGAGAGACCCTAGCGGCCGATATCCCCTTAGCAGTCGATCATTTACGTTACTTCGCCGGGGCAATCCGTGCCCAAGAAGGCGGCATCAGTCAAATTGATGAAGACACTGTCGCCTATCACTTCCATGAGCCACTAGGAGTAGTTGGTCAGATTATTCCTTGGAACTTCCCACTGCTCATGGCTATTTGGAAAATTGCACCAGCATTGGCTGCAGGTAACTGCATCGTACTTAAACCCGCTGAACAGACTCCAGCCTCTATTATGTATCTTATCGAGACCATAGGATTGGCTGATATCTTGCCAAAAGGGGTTTTAAACGTCGTCAACGGCTTTGGGGTAGAGGCCGGCAAGCCATTAGCATCCAACCCTCGCATTAGCAAAATTGCCTTCACAGGGGAGACCACCACCGGTCGTCTAATCATGCAATACGCTAGTGAAAACATCATTCCGGTGACGCTCGAGCTGGGCGGTAAAAGCCCGAACATCTTCTTTGCTGACATCATGGACGAGGACGATGATTTCTTAGATAAGGCAGTAGAGGGTCTGGTAATGTTTGCGCTAAACCAAGGTGAGGTCTGTACTTGTCCCTCACGCGCACTGGTGCATGAAACTATCTATGATGAATTTATCAAGCGCTGTATTGAGCGTGTTAAAGCCATTAAGCTCGGTAATCCACTGGATACCGAAACTATGGTGGGCGCGCAAGCCAGCTCCGATCAACTCCAAAAAATCTTGTCTTATCTAGATATCGGCAAAAAAGAGGGCGCTAAAGTATTGGTCGGTGGTGAACAGGCCAAATATGATGGGGACATGGGCAATGGCTACTATGTGCAGCCTACCATTTTTGAGGGCAGCAATGACATGCGCATTTTCCAAGAAGAAATCTTTGGACCTGTGCTGGCAGTAACTACCTTTAAAGATGATGAGGAAGCACTACGCTTAGCCAACGATACTTTATATGGCTTAGGCGCAGGCATTTGGACTCGTAGCGTACACAAAGCTTACCGCTTTGGCCGAAGCATCCAAGCAGGCCGTGTATGGACCAACTGTTACCATGTATATCCGGCACACTCAGCCTTTGGTGGCTACAAACAGTCGGGTATTGGCCGCGAAAACCATCTGATGATGTTAAATCATTATCAGCAAACCAAAAACATGTTGGTGTCTTATAGCCCTAAGGCCATGGGGTTTTTCTAAAATAAGCGCCGATAAGTTTCAACAATTAATAAAAAGGAATTTAACATGTCTAATAAAATGAAAGCGGCTGTACTGCATGAGTTCAACCAGCCTCTACAAATTGAAGAAGTAGCTATACCCACTGCAGGTCCAGGTCAGATTGTGGTAAAAATGGAAGCCTCAGGGGTTTGTCATACTGATCTTCATGCCATAGAAGGAGATTGGCCCGTCAAACCGAATCCACCCTTTATTCCAGGTCACGAAGGGGTAGGGGTTATTACTGAAGTTGGTGAAAATGTACACCATGTCAAAAAAGGCGATCGGGTCGGAGTGCCTTGGTTGTACTCCGCCTGTGGACACTGTACTCACTGTCTGGGTGGCTGGGAAACCTTATGTGAAAAGCAAGAAAACTCTGGTTATTCGGTAAATGGTAGCTTCTCAGAATATGTGCTTGCAGATGCCGATTATGTCGGCATTATCCCTGAAGGCGTAGACTCTGTTGAAATAGCTCCAGTATTGTGTGCCGGTGTCACTGTCTACAAAGGCCTAAAAATGACTGATACCAAACCAGGCGACTGGGTGGTTATTTCAGGTATCGGCGGGCTAGGTCATATGGCAGTGCAATATGCCATAGCTATGGGACTTAACGTGGCTGCGGTAGATATCGATGATGAGAAGCTAGACTTTGCCAAAAGACTGGGCGCTAAAGTTGTAGTGAACGCGAAGAATACCGATCCGGGTGAATATCTACAACAAGAAATTGGCGGCGCTCACGGCGCTTTAGTCACTGCAGTTTCGTCAAAGGCGTTTGATCAAGCGTTAGATATGCTTCGTCGTGGTGGTACATTGGTTTGTAACGGTTTGCCAACAGGTGAGTTCCCGGTTTCTATCTTTGACACCGTACTAAATGGCATTACCATCCGCGGCTCTATTGTAGGCACTCGCCTTGATTTACAAGAGTCGCTAGATATGGCAGCAGAAGGTAAAGTTAAGGCTACGGTCACTGCCGAGCCTCTGGAGAATATCAACGATATCTTTGAGCGTATGCGGCAAGGGAAAATTAAGGGCCGCATTGTGATCGACTATGCTAAGTAGTTAGTGTATTTTTGCAGTTAGCTTGATAGATATCATGGAACCAATGGTTTATACCTATAGCATACACTGCTGTTAACAACGGGGCACATCGTTGTTAGTCTCATCTCTTTTGAGGTGGATTAATGGCGATGTTGCCCTTTTTTTATTTTTTATCTAATTTATCTGCCTATGCTTATGTCCGCATACCCCTGACTTACAAAGCTTTTGATAGCTAGGAGTACTATTATGAAAGTTACAGCCACGCCAGCCTGCATTGAGCTGATTGAATTACTTAAATCCAAACACGGTGACTTAATGTTTCACCAATCAGGGGGATGCTGTGATGGTAGCTCGCCCATGTGTTACCCCCTAGGCGAGTTTAAGGTGGGCGGGCAAGATGTGTTAGTAGGGGATATTGGCGGTTGTCTTTTTTATATAGGCAAGGCGCAGTTTGCGCTATGGAAACATACCGATCTAATCATAGATGTGGTAGCCGGGCGGGGGGCTAGTTTCTCTTTAGAAATACCGGAGGGCAAAAGATTTATAGTGCGCTCCGAAATTGTGAGCGATAAACCTTGATGTAATTTGCATAATTGAGAATGGCCCTAGTTACAACTGATAACGCTTAAGATACCAACCCTCTATACAAGGTGTCTGCTACTGTCACATACTTGTAATAAAATATTTCAAAAACAACCATTTGATTATTTTTATGTCAATTAACTATACGGATGTATCAACATGACCCAATCTAAAGCACTGGCCGCAGGGATTGCCGCTGTAATGTTAGCAGTTACCACAGGATGTACCTCAACTCCGCTGATCGTAGATGGTCCTATCTACCATCCTAATGGGGGTGTTTATTATCCTAATGGTAAAGGCGATTATAAAAGGCATAATGGCCATAAAAACAAAAATAAGCACAAAAACAAAGATTATAAGAAGAGTGATTATAATAGAGTTAACGCCGAAAGACTGGCTACTCGTAAGCTAAATAGTATGGGCTACCGAGTTGAGA
>JAHHUJ010000249.1 GCA_020024075.1 Psychrobacter sp. | reverse complement strand
TATTGCTTTCATGATTAACAACTTTAATCCGCCTTTTGTTTTTGTATTAAGCTGACCTTCAGCTGAGGCTATATACGATAAAAAGTGTTATCAAACAGGTAAATAGGTTATGAAACGTAAAGCCATTGTAATAGGCGCAACCGGGCTAGTGGGCAAAAAATTAGTTAGTCAACTCAACATAATGTATGACAGTCTAATTATTGTCGCTAGAAAGCCGCCAAAGCATATGTCGGCTCAAATGCAATTTTATCAACTAGGAGATTTCAATAACCTAGAGGAAACTTTGGCTAATATCTCCATTGGCCCAGATACAGATGCTTTTAGCTGTTTGGGAACCACAAGGAAGCAAGCAGGAAGTGATGAAGCCTTTAAGCATATTGATTATGATTACAATCTAAACTTCGCCAAAGCTTGCCATCAAAAAGGGGTGCAAAGATTTTTTATCCTATCCGCTCTAGGGGCAGATACTAAGAGTCGCTTCGTATATAACCGAGTTAAGGGTGAGCTTGAAAATGCTTTAGTAGAAATTGGCTTTAATGAGTTGGTTATCTTCCAGCCCTCATTATTGCTGGGTAAGCACAAAGGCCGCCTGTTAGAAAATACTGCGCAGAACGCTTATAAGCTTATCTCACCTTTAGTCCCTAAGACCATGCGTGCACGGCCTATTGAGGCTGAACGTGTGGCTGCAGCTATGGCATTGACGGCACAAAATATATACGAGCGTCATAAGGTATCGGGGATAGATGACATTAGCAATAAAGTGACGGTCATTGACAATAAACAAATGCTTGCGATGACTCAGCTAAAGTCTTAAGCTAATTAGAGGTTTTAGTGTTTTATTAGCCAATAATCAATAAGGAAATAGCGCCATGACTGAGATGACCAAAACCAACTTCGTAACTTGTGATTTGTTAGATGCCAATCCAGAAAGCCAAGTCTGCCTACCTAATATTGAAGGCAAGTCTTTTTATAGCTTCGGCGGTAAGGATAAATTCTGCGGTGAGATTGTTACTGTAAAATGCTTTGAAGACAATAGCCGTGTCAAAGAGCTGCTTAATACTGATGGCCTTGATAGTAATGGTGAAGGCAAAGTGTTAGTGGTTGATGGTGGCGGCTCTATGCGCTGTGCCTTATTGGGCGATATGATAGCTCAGTCTGCTATTGATAATGGCTGGGCAGGGGTTGTGGTATATGGCTGTGTGCGTGATGTCGATGACATGGCGCAAATGGATATCGGAGTCATGGCTTTAGGCTGCATCCCTCGTAAGTCAACCCGTCGTGATGAGGGTCAGACTGATATTGAGATTAGCTTTGGTGATATGACCTTAAATTCAGGTATGTATGTCTATGCTGATAACAATGGTATCATTGCAAGCGATAAGCCACTGATTTAAGGGCAGTATTTTATTTTGTAAAACCAGTCGCTTATTAATATGAGTCGCTTATTAATACCAGTTACTTATTAATTAATAGCTGACGGCTCATAATTTACATCTTATAGCTTGTATACTTATAGCTTGTATAATAGTCAAACCCTGAAAAGGCCAACACAGCAATGCACTGCTTTGTTGGCTTTTTTACTAAAACCCTGCTGTTAAATCCCGCTCTATAATGGATTAGAAGTGCCTTAATAATCATTTGTAGTCCTCTTTTTAGCTCGTATAATAGAGACTTTACTGATAAGTAACTGTGACTTTCTCTCAGCCCATTGGTCTTCGTTAAGGAAATTTACCACAATATTATGCCTAAACTCTCTAAGCATCCTCTTACTGATATCTTTACCTCTACCAATGAAGCGCTATTTCCTATAGATAACTCACAAAGGCGATGGCTGTATCCAGCTCATGCCGCTGCTGGTAGCCTTTGGCTGGCGAGTCTAACAGACTGCCCCGTAGCCAATGTGGGCAATCGTCTTAAGGTAGTAGTGACCAAGGATCAAAACCAACTTAATCAAATCGAAACGGAGTTGGCATTCTGTGGCGTAGATGCTTATGTCTTCCCAGATTGGGAGATACTGACCTATGATGAGTTGTCGCCCCATCAAGATATTGTTAGTGAGCGAATCAACTTGCTTACTGATATGCCCAAAAGCGGTATTTTGTTAATCAGTATCCAAACTTTAATGCAGCGAGTAGCGCCGCCAAGTTGGTTAATAGGTCAACATTTTGACTTAAGTGTGGGTGATATCTTTGATATAAATGATCAGCGAGAAATGTTAGCTGCGGCAGGCTACCGCGCTGTGGATAATGTGTTTGAGCCTGGTGAGTTTGCGGTACGAGGAAGCGTCATTGATATCTTTGCTATGGGTCAGCCGTTCCCTCTCCGCTTGGATTTGTTCGATAATGAAATTGAAACCATAAAATTCTTTAATCCACAAACCCAGCGCACTTTATCGACCCAAACCTTAGTTGAGATAGTGTCATCCAGATCAGACTCGGATAGTGCTACTAAGCATGATTTAACAGTCGAGTCCTTGTCTTTATTACATAAATTACCAGACGTTTCTAAGCCCATTACCCAGTTTCAGATTCTGCCAGCCAAAGAGTTCCCTTTGGATGAAGGCAAAGAGACGTTCCGTAATAACTTCGCAGCCATGTTCCCTAATGTCAGCAGCCGCCGATTTGAGCTACATAAAGATGTCATGGCAGGTATAGCCAGTAGTGGTCTTGAATACTATCAGCCGCTGTTCTTTGATTTAGAGGACTGGAACCTGACTGGGCATCTATTTAGTTATTTGCCCAAAGATGCGCTGTTTATTATCGATGAAAGCATAGCTGAGTCTCAGGCAGATTACTGGGCACAAATTCAGCGCCGCTATGAAGAGCGTCGTCATGATATTGATAAGCCTATTTTAGAGCCGAAATTGCTTTATTTGCCCAGCAATGAAACCAATGAAAAGTTAAAGGCTTATTCGCGTATTATTTTGAGTCAAAATGATTTACAGGCAGCAGATAGCAGTCAAGCGGGTAAGGTAC
>JAHHUJ010000248.1 GCA_020024075.1 Psychrobacter sp. | reverse complement strand
GCATCCATTGCGCACATTTATAAAGATTGATTGAACTATCTATGGATTATTATAACTAAAACAGCCCTAAAGAATAAATTATTAGACAACTAAAGTCAGCAGATTTACATTTTATTTATAAATTCACAAGTTTTTCATAATGTTAAAGTCTCAAATGTTTATAGTATAAGCTACTACATAAATCTGACGTGCGTCTAAGACAATCTAAAATATCCTTGACTTGATGCAGGGTAGTCATTCGCCATAAAGAAGAGAGCTTTACGTGAGCCAATATAGCGATACTAAATCCTTAATTAAGACCTCTAGCCTCAAAATTTTAACCTTAATGGCTACCCTGACCCTTACGCAAACTGTTTGGGCAGTAATGCCTATTAGTGACGGTCATAAACTGGCAGATGATGCCAAAAAGCAAATTGGCATCACAGTACGCTATGACCCCACTTATCGCAGTCTAGATTTTCCACGTGGTGATTTTTCGCACGAATCAGGCGTGTGTACCGATGTAGTGATACGTGCCTACCGCTTACAAAACGTAGATTTGCAGCAATTGGTCAACCATGATATGAGACAGAATTTCTCACAGTATCCAAAAATCTGGGGACTCACTCGCACCGATAGTAATATAGACCACAGGCGAGTACCTAACTTAGAGACGTTTTTTGAGAGGCAAGGCAAAAGCTTGTCGATAACTGACAAATCAAGCTTTAAAGCAGGTGATATTGTGACGTGGCGACTTGCAGGCAATAATTTACCACATACCGGTATCGTATCGGATGATACAACATCAGCAGGCACACCGCTCATTATCCATAATATTGGCAGTGGTACCCGAGAAGAAGACGTGTTGTTTAAAATGCCGATACATGGGCATTACCGTTACTAATTATCCGTATTAATTGCTTAGGCTAATTCTCTATAGATATAACTATGTATGAGGCTAACCGTCTATAAAACAGCTTCACTTCTTTTAACGTTATCTGCACTGCCTTTTGCCACCCCTAAACGCTCACCCATCTTAACTATCGAATTGTGACTAAAACTGTCTTGCCATTCAACACCAGCAGACTTAGGCAATATAACAATAGCGGTTGATCCTAAATAAAAGCGTCCCAACTCATCGCCTTTTTTCAATTCCATATTGTGGACATTAATGCTAATTTTATCACTACGTTCAATCTTACCTGTGGCAACCGTCTCGATACCAGCCACTATCATAGCGCCTACCATAACGACCACTGCACGGCCATATTCAGTTTCAAACACACATACCAAACGCTCATTACGAGCGAATAAATCAGGCACGCCAGCAGCGGTAACGTTATTGACTGAAAATAGGGAGCCGGGCACATAACGGGTTTTTATTAGTTTTCCATCGAAGGGCATATGCACACGGTGGTAATTACTCGGTGCTAAGTAGACCGTAGCGAAGCTGCCGCCATCATAGTAATCGCCATCCGTATTATTGGTATCAGCAAGTAGATGCGCTACTTTATAATGACTACCTTTGGCTTGTAATAGCTGATTTTCCTCAATATAACCAATTTGGGATATAATGCCATCAGCCGGTGATACGATAGCATTAATGTCGCTATCTATCGGACGCGCATTATCATCCAGACCACGCGTAAAAAAGTCGTTAAAACTATCAAAGTCACTTAAGCTTTTGTGCTCATATTCATCCAAGCTGATACCATAAGCTTTGGCAAAGGTATATACAAAGGACTTTTTGACAACTGGGTTGGTACTGGCCGCTAACTTTCCGGCCACTTCACTAATTTTCTGTTGGGGTACGATATGCTGAAGATTGGTAAATATTTTATCGGGTGTGAGTGCTTCTTTTATTTTAGCATTTAAAAATTCTTTCATTATTACTGCCTTGTTTATGAGTGATGTTAGAATTTAGAATAGAGTGAATAGTTTACTTATACTTTATCGTCTTAGTTTATCACGATTTAAAATCAGGGTTTATAGGGCATTTGGAACATTCAAATATTAGGACTACTGATTGCTACCCATTTATTAAAACAGTTTCTAAATTAGGCAAAAATCGAGGATAATGTACGGGCTTAGCTAGATTTGCAACAACGTTTAGGACAATTTTAGCATCAGTCCTGAGAACGGATTGAGCAAAGCTGTGCTTATGCTTAAGCACAGCTTTCGTCTTGCGCTTCAACTTCAATAAGTTAACTACGCTATCGCTACGCCTTGCATCGCTAAAACAGTCTCCACCAATTTCACATTTAAATATTCCACACGCTCTAACAAACGGAAAATATTATGAAGGTATTAATTCAAAGGGTATCAAAGGCGAGCGTCACCGTAGACAATAAGATTATTGGTCAAATTGACACGGGTATATTGGCTTATATTGGCATTGGTCATGACGATACACAAGCCACCACTATCAAAATGATAGATAAGATACTGACCTACCGCATCTTTGAGAATGAAGAAGGTAAATTGGATAAAAACGTACAGCAAGCAAACGGCGGCCTACTATTGGTATCACAATTTACTTTAATGGCAAAGACTGACAAAGGTCGTCGCCCAGATTTTGGTGGGGCGATGCCTCCTGCCGAGGCAGAATTGTTGTTTAATGAGTTAGTGAGATATGCGCATACTCAGTACGATAACGTAGCGATGGGTCAATTTGGTGCTTTTATGCTGGTCGATGCTGTTAATGAGGGCCCGCTTAACTTTTTGTTAGAATGCTAGTTATTAGAATGCTAGTTGTAAAAATGCTAGTTATTAGACTGCTAGTTATTAGAAAGTCAGCCACTTTTACCAATTCATTGTATTTACGCTTTCATTGTCATGGTACTGTCATGGTATTGTAATATTGTTACGTTGTAATCATATTGTCATAATTTTGATAGGTATCATTTTGTGATACATCCAACTCCACATGCATTTTTGAAACGCTTATATCAACGTCATAAAAGACTGTTACAACAGAAGGATATTTAAATGAATAAAGATACCGTATTGGTTGTAGAGG
>JAHHUJ010000247.1 GCA_020024075.1 Psychrobacter sp. | reverse complement strand
CCTAATAGTTTAAATCCTAGTTTCGAAAAACCAGAAGCTTTATCTCAGTTTGCCAGTATTTATGTACAGCCTATTATTTGGAATGACATGGACGCTTTTAACCATGTTAATAATGTGGTGTATTATCGCTATGCTGAGTCAGCACGTATTAACTATCTTAATGAGCTAGGTGCTTTTAATGATGAGGTTACTACGGTATTGGCCCAATCAAGTTGCAGCTATTTAAAGCCTGTGGTTTTTCCAGATACTTTATTAATCGGAGTGCGTACTAAGAAGCTTGGTAATACCAGTATCGTGATGGAATACTGCTATTATAGCCAAGCACAGCAGAGCGTAGTTGCCACTGCGGATTCAGTGCTGGTTCGATTAAACAAAGATGCCAGTGATAAGGTAGCTTGGACAGAGGCAGAACGTGATAATATTTTGGCCTTTGAGAAGCGTGTTGGCCACACCCCAGATTTTTAATGTTGTCATTTTTTAATCGAAACAAAGCAGCGCAGCTACCTCCTGCGCTGCCTTACCTTGATAGTGTTTTTTATCCTCTACTTTGGCAACAGCATTTATTTCAATCTGCCCCTCACTTTTTACAGCATCTTATTGATAATCTATCCGTTGAGCCAGCAGACTTGGCCATTTCAAACGGCAATCAATACCCAGTCAGTAGCCTAGCTGGTTATCAAAAGCAATTTAGTCAGCTTTTATTGCAGCAGCCGCTATATCAAGAGTGGATAAATTTCACTGTGTTTGGCCGCTATATACAGCGCAGTTTTAGTGTTTTTTATCAACAGACAGAAGATGTGTTTAATGCAGAAATGCCAGAAATACTAAAGTATGAATTGATGCGGCACACCCAAAGATTGCCAAAAGGGCAGGTGCTTTTGGTAGGCGGTAAACTTCCTCTGTCAGTACGTAGCGAAAAGTTGTTAATGACTACGCTCAATCCTTTCAAAGCTATGGTAGACGCTTTATCAGCGGCAACCCCTGTTAATTCTCCCTATGTTATCAACATCATTACTACGAACTCAGATAAAGTAAAAGCCTTTGCGGTAAAGCACAATAAGTACACCTCTGATGGTGGGCGTAACGAGGTGATGATATTAGACTTTAATCATCTGATATTAACTAAAGAGGATACCTATAAAAATAATGCCCAATCAGAACGGTCATATCTGATTAGGCATTACATGATAGGTTAGACTTGGGCTAAGTTTTTTATTTAGTAGCTGTTTTATTTAGTACCAAATATCTTATCACCTGCATCACCAAGACCTGGGATGATATAGCCATCTTCATTCAAGTGACTGTCTAAAGAGGCGGTATAAATCTTCACATCAGGGTGGGCTTGATTCACCAAGCGTACGCCTTCAGGAGCCGCAACCAATACCAATGCTTTAATAGTTGTACAGCCTTTTTCTTTTAGCATATCGATGGTGGCTACCATTGAGCCACCCGTGGCAAGCATAGGATCGATGATTAAGGCGGGTCTACGGTCCACATCTGCGACCAGTTTTTCAAAGAAAGGTACAGGTTGTAGAGTTTCTTCATCACGTTGTAGGCCTACCATTGAGATTTTAGCGGTTGGAATAAGATCTAACACGCCATCAAGCATGCCTAAGCCGGCACGTAAGATAGGAACAATGGTCACCGTTTTACCAACGATTTGTTCCCCTTTAATATCTGTATTGTCCCAACCTGGCATGGTAAATTCTTCGATTTCAAAATCACGGCACGCCTCATAAGCCATTAAACGGGCAAGCTCTTTGGTTAGGGTACGAAACTTATAAGTACTACAGTCTTTGGCACGGATCAAGCTTAATTTATGGCGTACTAAAGGATGGGTGATGATTTCAACACTTAGATTATTCATAAAACCTCTTTGACCGTCATCAGAATTAGGACAGCTTGTATAAAATTAGAAGGGGGTCATATTTAAGAAAATATGTTGCATTATTGGACGTAGATGCAATTAACAAAACAATTATACCAATAAAACAAAAGCAACTGACAAACTTGCTAGTTCCGATACCTTAATATGGCCCTATACAAACTTATATAGCAAGAAATAAAAATAGATATTCAATATATTAGTAAGGAGCAACCTTTGAAAAGTCATGATGCCCGTAGTGATTCGGATGAGCTTATAATGGATGGTAAAGTGGTAGAAAGCCATCCTTTTGGTCCCGTACTGCCAAGCAATGCCACTATTATGATGATGGGAACTTTTCCCCCTACTGAAGATAAGTGGGGTATGCCTTTTCATTACCCTAACTTCTATAATGATATGTGGCGTATTTATGGCATAATCTTTTTTGATGATGCGGATTACTTTAGAAATGGGAAAGAAAAAGGGTTTGATCCACAAAAGATTAAGGATTTTATGAAACAACGCGGTATTGCTTCTTGTCCCACAGTAAAAAAAGCCATACGCGAACAAGGTAATGCTGCAGATAAGCATCTAACTATAGTAGAGCCAGTTAATCTAAAGCAAACTTTGGATCAAGTGCCAAAAGTGCATACGATATTTACCACCGGCGGTAAGGCCACTGAGATATTAATGGAGCTATTACAGCAGGAACAGGGCAGGACAATACCTAAGTCAAAATGGCCGAAGACCAATCAGCAAGTTGACTATGCTTATGCTGGTCGTGATTTAACTTTATATAGATTGCCCTCTACTTCTCGGGCTTATCCTCTATCTTTGGATAAAAAGGTAGAGGCCTATCGTCAGTTTTTTGAATTAGTAGGTAAGCTGTAATAATTTTAGAATAATTGATAATAGTAATAGCTAATGGCTGCTAAAAGTCTTCTTGGCTCAAGAAAGCTGTTATATATCAAACAATCTAAATTCACCTCTTGACCAATTGTAAATAAGCTATATACTAGTGCGCTGTTGAGAGACAACGTTTGATATTGATTTAAAACAACAAATTTTAAACAAATTCAAAAAACTCCTTGACACGAGATACAAACAGCGTATAATACGCACCTCATCGGGACAACGTAG
>JAHHUJ010000246.1 GCA_020024075.1 Psychrobacter sp. | reverse complement strand
CCCTTTTAATAAAGGTGTGATATTAACTCAAAATCTAACAGGAGTAAGTCGCAATGGCTAACTTATCGAACTTTAATACTCAATCAAGCCCCACCCCAGTAACCACTAATACAACCTTCCCCAAGTTTAAGGCAGGTGATAATGTACTGTGCCCTTCAATTGGTAATGATATATACACCCTAGAGCAAATAGCCGACCCTAGTACAAGTCGCCTAGCTATTCGCGTTACAAGTGGCTTGCATAGTTTCTATAGTGATGGTCGAAACCAGCCAAGCGACCCACTGCCGTTATTATTCCATGACACGCCAGCCAACCGCCAATCTGTATTAGCTCTCTATGGTATTAGTTACTCACAGTCTAATACTGTGCCTAAAAATCCAGGTGCAACCCAGCCACTGAATACTAAGGTATTAGCAATTGATTATGAAGATGCCCTTACCCTTAAGATAGAGCATATGGCATGGGTAAACAGTCTATTCGATGCCACTAGATGTTTAGCTAAAAATAGCAGTGACAATACATTCACTATCAATAACCTGATGGCAATTGGTCAGTATCTAACAGATAACTTTATCTATGATACTGATGAAGCTCTTGATAGTTTTCGAGATAGCAAGGAGGCCATCAGATGGGACTCACAATAGACCTTAATAATTTTGAGTTGGTACTAGGTGGTGAATATGTAAAATATTATGCCGTTAACCGCATAAATAGCCCCATAGCGCCGTTTGGTATAAGTAACAAGCCTCTTACATTACATGAAGCTAGAGAAGTCCTAAAAACAGCAATTGAGGGCGACTCAAAAAACAAATATCACATTGAAGAAGCGAAATTACATATCAACATTTAAGCCCGTATTTCAATAATAAAGATAGTACGGTAAGGGGGAAAAATGACTAATACAACCCAAAACAACCCCGCTACTCAACTAGTTACCATGTTCAAAGATAACACCGTAACTAATGAGAAGATTAAAACCTATCATGATGCTTTGGCTTGCCTGCCTCTCTTGGCTTTTGCTATAAATCAGCCATTGCATACAGGCACTGGTTACACACTTGAGGGTAAAGAAAGCACCTATTATGTTGATCATCTGCTTTTACCGCTTATTGACGAAAGTCAAGATATAGTCAATACAGCAATGATACCACCATGTGAAAACGGAGAGGTACAAAGCGATATAAGTTTTGCACCAATTGCACACCCACAAGGCGCTTTTGCTATTGGCACTCTACAAGCAGATAACAGTGTATTTTTAGTTAAGACGCTAGAGGCAGGCTGTAACATTTACAAGGCTTATCCTGAAGCATTTATCTTAGTGTGCTTCACTGCTACCAACCTAGCCCATGTAGCCGATAGCTGGCAGTTTAAAGCTAAAGGTAGATTATACATTCCAATTGGTTGTCATGAATTAGAAGAATACCAAGCTTTATTAGTCAACACTCATGTGACTATTCAAAGCTTACAGTATGATATTGATTTCCCGATACCTAGCAGTGAGATTATTGGTTTATTAGGTGGTGCAGAAAATCACTTGTTAGGTAATTTTGATAGCCATACCCCCTTAACCAATGAGCAAAAACAATCATTAAGTTGGCAGGAAATTAATGATAAAGAGCCTATAAGTCTTTTAATTGATGAACATGGCACACCTAATCCTTATCCACTTGATGCACTTCCGGAACTTGCACGACAAGCTGTAACGGCTATTGCTCATCATGTCCAAGCACCCGTAGCTATGGCTGGACAATGTGTTATGGGTGCTTTGTCCTATTTAGCTCAACCTCATGTTAATGCTTATGACCGGTATACCAATAAAGGCCAACCTTGTAGCTTATACATTTTAACAGAGGGCGGTAGCGGTGAAAGGAAATCATCATGCCAGCGATTAGCTGACCAACGCATCTATGAGCGTCAGCAATCGCTTATGAATCAATATCAAGAGGATGTTAAGGATCACAAACTATCACTGGCTAGTAGTAAAACTCCTAGAGAGCGTGCAAACTCGCTAAATGAGCTTCCAGAACCTCAGAACCCACAATCCTTATTTAAAGATGCTACGTTAGAGCCAATAATTAGCACCTTTATTCGTGGAGATAGTCATAACGTAGCTTGGGTAAGCGATGAAGCCGGTCAAATTTTTGGGGGTCATACTTTGAAAGGAGATAATAGAGATGCAGCATTAGGCACATTAACAAGCTTATGGGATAAAGGAATAGCAGAGCGCACCCGCTCTAAATCAAACCTCAATGAAAGTGGTATAGCATTTGAGGTTCGATTAACTATTAATACTTTAGGTCAAAAGGCAGTACTAGAAAATGTACTTACGGATCCAGTTCTTAGAGAGCAGGGTTTTTTACCTCGATTTTTATTTGCTGCTCCTGCAAGCTTAGCAGGAACACGCATCCATAACAGCTTAGAGTCTTGGAATAAGAAACCGTTTAATGACCGTAGATTGGTAAGATACTGGCAAAGATGCACTGAGTTACTAGACAAACCTTTTTTAGCACCCCAAGAAGGTGTAATAACACGTCCAGTAATGCCTTTATCTAAAGAAGCTGAAATTATGCTTATGGAGTTGAATAATACTACTGAAAGACAAATGGGTAAGGCTGGTAGATATGCTCACTTTAAGGCATTCGCATCGCGTGTTTGTGAACATGCTACCCGTATAGCTACTGTCTTGGCATACTTCGAAGGTCTTGAAGCTGTTAGACCCGATATAATGAAAGGTGCAATTAAATTAGCTCAGTACTCCCTAGATGAGTGGGAGCGGTATAGCGGTTTCATTGAACGTGATAAGGCAATCATTGAAGCTGATCGCCTAGAAAACTGGCTTTTAGCCTACTGTAAAGACTATGATGCTAATGCTGTACCCCGTGCTGATGTCTTACAACGTGTTACCCCTACACATTTACGTAAAGCCAAAGCATTAGACAGAGTACTAAAGATTTTATCTGAACAAAATCATATTAGACAAGTCAAAATCAATAGTAAAGCACATATTGAAT
>JAHHUJ010000245.1 GCA_020024075.1 Psychrobacter sp. | reverse complement strand
TAGAAGTAGTTGTTGTAGATTCTTCTGATGAAGAAATGTCAGCTTTTTTTATAAGCTAACCGCGATTTATCCGCTGACTCACAACCTAGCCTTTGTGATTTCAGTAGCTGTGCTGCTATTTTGTGTGATTTGGTTATTACTGCAGTTGGTGAGCCATAAGTACCTACACAAACCTATGCTGATATTGGCCCTTATGATTGGCGCTATTTGTGCTTATTTTACTGACAGTTATGGGACTATCTTTGACACCCATATGCTAATGAATGGGCTTGAAACCGATCAGGCAGAAGCCATGGATTTGTTTGCACCGGCTTTTTTAATGAGGGTAATAGGCTTTGGTGTCTTGCCCGCCTTGATTGTCTCGCAGCTGCGTATCAAAACGGTGCCGTTTAAGTTTGCAGCCATACAAAAGCTAGGGGCTTTAGTCGCCACCTTAGTGTTGGCTGCCGCCTGTCTGCTGCCTTTTGGCGATCAGTACGCCAGCTTCTTTCGTGAACACAAACAAGTCCGCTATTATGCCAACCCGGTTATGCCAATTTATTCTTCTATTAAACTTGGCATGGATAAAATCGATGAAATGCGCCGTCCAAAAACGCTTACGGCTCACGCGGTAGATGCCAAAAAAATCGCATCAACCTCAAGCAAACCTAAGCTTATGGTACTGGTGGTAGGAGAAACGGTTCGTGCTGATCACGTTGGTCTAAACGGTTATACGCGTAATACCATGCCCCTACTGTCAAAGACCAAAGACATTTATAGCTTTAAAGACGTCAGCTCTTGTGGGACTTCTACTGCCTATTCAGTACCTTGTATGTTTAGCTACGCAGGACAAGACAAGTTCGATGTGGACATGGCAAGCTATCATGAAAACGTGCTAGACACCCTGCGCAAGCAAGAGGTGAATGTGGTATGGCGGGATAATAACTCCAGCTCAAAAGGCGTGGCCGATCGCGTTATCTTTGAAGATTATAAAACCCAGGCCAGCAATCCTGAGTGTGATGTGGAGTGCCGAGACATTGGTATGTTACAAGGCTTTGACAAACTGCTGACCCCTTCACAAGATGCACAACCAAAAGACACGCTATTGGTACTGCATCAAATGGGCAACCATGGCCCAGCTTATTACAAGCGTTATCCCAAAGAGTTTGAGATTTATAAACCTACCTGCTTAAGCAATGAGTTATCAAAATGTGATACCCAATCGGTTATCAACGCTTATGATAATGCCATTGTGTATACCGATTATTTCTTACACAATATTATTGAGACATTAAAGCCTTACGAACAAGAGTATGATGTGGTTATGGTTTATCTAAGCGATCATGGTGAAAGCTTGGGAGAGAACAATATTTACCTGCATGGCTTGCCTTATAAAATTGCCCCAAAAGCACAAAAACACGTGCCAGTTATTGTGTGGTCACCAGCCTCAAACCATATTGACAGCCAAGATATCATCTCGCAATTAAACCAGCCTGCGTCACATGACTACTTAACGCCTACTTTGCTACAGTATTTCAATATTAGTACCCAAGAGATGGATCATAAGCCTACTTTTTTTGAGGCTCAGCGCTAAAATGTAGTTGCTTAATATTTTTAATCTGCTTTTTTATAAGTGAAATGAAACGCATGCACAAAATACTCATTATTGAAGATAACCCAGATATTGTGGCTAATATTTATGCTTTTTTTGAACCCAAAGGCTATGAGCTAGATAATGCCCATAATGGGCCGAGTGGATTATCTCTACTCGCCAAAAATCACTATGATGTTGTTCTACTCGATGTGATGCTTCCGGGGATGAACGGCACTGATCTGTGCAGAAACTTGCGACAAAAGCTACACCTAAAAACACCAGTGCTTATGCTAACTGCAAGAGACACAATCTCTGATAAAGTAACCGGATTTGATAGTGGGGCAGATGATTATTTGGTTAAGCCGTTCTCCTTAGTGGAGCTAGAAGTCAGGGTTAAAGCCTTACTACGCCGCCACCAAGACGAATATTTTGACCAAGACATCACGATTGGCCCATTAACACTTAATATTGAAAAGCACACCGCTTATCGGGATAATACCTTATTGAAGCTGACACCGACTGCGTTTAAGATTCTAAAAATACTAATGCAATCCTACCCAAACCTTGTTAGCAAACAAGAGCTTGAGCAGCGTGTTTGGGGTGAAGATGACATTCCTAATAGTGACGCTCTACGTACTCATTTACACAGTCTACGAGCACAAGTTGACAAACCTTTTGACCATCCAATGGTCATCACAGTTCCTGCTGTCGGTTATCAAATTGTAGACCCTGTTCATCAGTAGCTGACTTTTTTATGGTTATTAAATGCTATTAGCTACTTACAAGGTTAACTGCTTACAAGGTTAAATACCGATTTATATGTTAAAAACTGACTCGATCGCCTTTAAATTTCGACTTTCTTATCTGATTTTCACGGTCGTGCTGTGTGGGACTTTTATTACTATTTTTTATATAGCAGAGAGTAGAATTGAGGCGATACTGGTAGAAAGTTATTTAATACAGCAACTTGAAACCAATCCTACTTTAGCAACTAAGAACCAAGATAACTCATTAGTTTTGGCATTCGCTGAGCATAATCCTGGCGTCAAAATATATCTTTATGACGACGCACCAGAGCATTTAAAAAAGTCTGCTACTAATAATATTAAAGAGGTTGATGTCTTAACAAAAGAGGATAAGCCCGCAGATTTGTATTTTTTTAAATATTCTTATCGAGATAAAGACTATTTATTAACCTACCTTGATTTAGAACAAAATCCTGATGACTTAATAAAAGAGGGTGAGTTAAATAACGACTACCCCGTATTAGCTTTGTTTGAACAACTCGAGGATATATTTTATTACGTATTGATTGGGGTAATATTACTGAGTTTATTCGTGGCATATATTATCTCATCGCTATCCTCTAAAGCTATTATTAAGCCCTTATTAGATTTAAAAGATGCAGTAGAATCGGATCAATATAACCTTAGTGAGCTGACCGACCTGCCGTCAGAGGTAGGTGTATTAGCTC
>JAHHUJ010000244.1 GCA_020024075.1 Psychrobacter sp. | reverse complement strand
GGATGAACATAGTCGTAGTTAATAACTTGATTAAGGATTGCATAGGGGGGTAAGCTTTTAAAATGTTATAAAAATAGTATTCGTACACTTAACTTGGCACAATATTGCTATCATTACTATAAATAAAAAAATCGATTTAATCACTTTTGAGCATCCTTATGAACCAGCCCATAATCACCTCTTTATTAGATAATGACTTGTATAAGTTCACCATGTTACAAGCCATGTTGCATCAGTTCCCTCAAACGCATGGGGTATATCGTTTCCGTTGCCGCAACTATAAAGAAACCGAGTATCCCTTAGCAGATATAAAAGAAGCCTTAGAGCAACAGCTAGATCATCTGTGTGAGCTTAGTTTTACCCAAGATGAACTGGAGTATTTAAGCAACTTGCGTTTTATTCGCTCAGATTTCGTGGATTATCTGGAATTATTTAAGTTAAAGCGTCGTCATATTACGGTCAGTATTGATAAGAAGAATCGGCTAAATATTGACATTGAAGGACCAATGATTCAGGCGATGTTCTTCGAGGTTTTTGTATTGGCAATTGTTAATGAGCTGTATTATCAGCAGTTAACTACGCCAGCAGTACTCGAAGAAGGTGAGCGTCGTCTGCAGCAAAAAGTGGTCACCTTACAAGAGTATGCACTAAAATCTGACCGAGGAGAGCCTCCTTTTATTATTGCTGACTTTGGTACTCGCCGCCGCTTTAGCAAAGCTTGGCACACCCACGTGATTGAGACGTTGCACAAAGCAGCACCGAGTATAGTCCGAGGTACTTCTAACGTTTACTTAGCCAAAAAGTTAAAAATTACGCCTATTGGTACTATGGCTCACGAATTTATGCAGGCATTTCAGGCATTAGATGTACGTTTACGCGACTCACAGAAGGCAGCATTAGAGGCATGGGTGCATGAATATAGAGGCGATTTAGGGATAGCTTTGACCGATGTGGTGGGAATGGACGCCTTCTTGCGTGATTTTGATTTGTACTTTGCTAAGCTGTTTGATGGCTTACGTCATGACAGTGGTGATCCCTATGAGTGGGGCGATAAAGCCATTGCTCATTATCAAAAGCTAAAAATTGATCCAAAGACTAAGATATTAACTTTCAGTGATGGCCTAGATATCGAAAAAGCTTGGGAGCTGCATCAATACTTTAAGCAGCGTACGCAGACCAGCTTCGGTATCGGTACCAATTTGACCAATGATATGGGGCTTACCCAGCTTAATATCGTGTTAAAACTGGTTGAATGTAATGGTCAGCCTGTCGCCAAGCTATCAGATAGCCCTGGTAAAACTATGATTCATAATGATACTTACTTGGCGTATTTGCGTCAGGTATTTGAAATTGAAGACGAAGATGATTTTCAAGACAAATAGCCGTTTTTTATAAGGACTAATAGTTACATACACTAAATCCCCATAAACTTGTGTGAAGTGAACCCCATAAGTTGGACATAATTTATGGGGATTTTAATGTAGGGCAGTCTAATGTATGAAAGTTTAGTGTATCAATCACGTCAGCGTTAGACTTGAACTATTTAATTTTCTTTTAGAGTCATTAATCTTTCAAGTTGTTAATCCTTCAAGTTGTTTTTCTTTCAAATTACTTATATCTCTTACAGCACTAGTAAAAGCTTGATTTTGATAAGGTGGCTATCGATAACTGTAAGTGGAATATGACCCCTATTCTTATTACATAAGAATAACTGTACAATCCTTTTCTTAATTTGTATTATGCTTCATTAAATAGAATCTAAAATATTTATCGTCGCTCTGCTTCAGTTATCTCATATTTTGAGAGCTGAATATACAGTTTTGTTTATTATTCAATGCTTTCTAAATAGCTATCTGCCAGTAGGACATAAGAATCATAGGAAGACAAATTATGTCTTTTTTATAGGGAACTACTATTATGACAAAATCGAAAAAACTTGCAGCCGAATTTTTAGGCACAATGTGGTTGGTATTAGGAGGCTGTGGTAGTGCAGTTTTTGCCGCTAACTTTGGCGGAGATGGTAATCCATTAGGTATTGGCTTTGTGGGTGTGGCCTTAGCTTTTGGTTTAACTGTATTAACAGGTGCTTATGCTTTTGGGCACATCTCAGGCGGACATTTCAATCCAGCAGTTAGCATTGGTCTGATGGTGGGTAAGCGTTTTCCAGCAGCTGAGTTACCCGGCTATATTATTGCCCAAGTATTGGGTGGTGCATTTGGGGCATTTATTATCTACCTTATTGCCACCGGACAGTCTGGCTTCGCCATAGATGCTACTAGTGCTGGTGCTTTTGCGACCAATGGCTTTGGTGAGTTTTCACCAGGCGGTTATAGTTTGGTTTCTGCATTAACTGCGGAGATTGTATTAACTGCTGTTTTCTTAATTATCATCATGGGATCTACCCATAAACGTGCTCCCATTGGTTTTGCACCGATTGCTATCGGTCTGGGTCTAACTTTAATTCATTTAATCAGTATTCCGATTACCAACACCTCTGTTAACCCGGCTCGTTCAACTGCCGTTGCTTTATTCGTTGGTGGAGAAAGTATCTCGCAACTATGGTTATTCTGGGTTGCCCCTATCATTGGCGCTGCAATTGGTGGTGGAATTTATGCTTGGTTAGGCCACGAAGGGCCAGATATCGTTGGTGAGTAAATCTTAGTTTATCAAATTCAGTTTTTGATTTGGGAGGCCTTATAGACATAAGGCCTCTTTTTAAAATTGGCGCTTAATTAGCAAAGTGCTGGGCACTAGATTAGCAATATGAAAAACTATGTTGACAAACACCGGAAGTATAAAATTGTGGACGCAATGAAAGAAGAGCTCGGGCAGACGGGGTAAAGCTAAGTCTAAGCTTATATAATCAATCATCTGGTTTTTAATATCCAGTTTTTAACCCTCTTTATTGCAAAAGCCCAGACCAATATTTCAGTCTGGGTTTTTTTGTTGTGAATTTACAGTTAATCTAAGTCCAAGCTAACTAAACAAGACCGCACATAAGCCAACTACGGCCATAATGCGTTGCATGATTAAGCTGTTTTGCAGGTGTTTGTTTAGATAGTTAGCGATAACATGACCTACAGAGTAA